>JAHZKS010000043.1 GCA_022600235.1 Alphaproteobacteria bacterium
GCATGTGTTAGGCATGCCGCCAGCGTTCTTTCTGAGCCAGGATCAAACTCTCAAGTTTGATTTGGCTACTTTATCTCAAGTAGCAATTGTTTTTACTACACTACTATCTTTGTATGCTTACTTACTGACTTTATGTTTATATACTTTGTGAAACAGCAAACCACTTATCGAATTGGTAAGACATTTTATACGACTACTTCCAATGTATGTCAACAACTAAAATACCTTAAACAAAGGAAAACTTGAATTATAAGTATTTTTTTATTCTAACCTATGCACACAAAGCCATATTTTGCTTTTTATAATGCATGCAAACCATTGATTAGATATGAAGAGTGCGCCCTTGCACCTATAGAGTAAATATAAGGACGCACTCAAAACCATTAACCTTCTTCAATAACCCCTGCATCTACTCCAGGACAACATTTTGAGACACTCCATTCCTGATTACATGCAACGAGTCCCCATATATTGCCTGGACTATGACCTGAATTACAACATCCAGATGAATATTTCCATGGACCAACTATTACCCACGCCCAACACTCAGATCTCCCACTCATTGCTTCTGTAGCTTCTTCTACGCAATCACTTCCTTCGCAAGAACGATCATCTAAAAACACAATTTCATTCTTATCCTGGTCTAGATAAAAATTACGCTCTGTATTTGGATCTAATATAAAATCATGAGATTTTCCATCCCCATAATGAATTGTAGCTTTAGATCCCTTGTCTACAAAAAACTCAAATCCATCCGAAGCAGACACTATGTTGTTAGAATTAATATCTTTCTCATTCAGAACAACGTATGCTGAACTATCGCCTTCTCTAGTAATAGCTACATTTCCACCTGATAAGAACTCCACTTGACCAGACATTTTAAAGCTGGGAGCATGCATGTAAGCATCACATGGATTGTGCTTCAAAGCTTGAACTCTATCGTAAAAATTATAAGACATAACCTCACCTCATATTGATTAAATTGCGGAACCCCCGCAATCGACCTATACAACCTCAGGATGCCAATGTCAAATTAATACAACTTATGCAATGCAGTCTGTAGATTATTATTTTTAGAGATATGTCTAAAAGTTATACCACAGATACTGGTTCGTAACTTCATGGTGATAAATAATTTCCTCTTTTTTAACAATCGCGCCTAAATCTTTTGGTGAACGGTTAGCAATGATTTCCTTAAGACAGGAGTATTTATTATGAGAAAGCTTACCCATAATATCTAACATCATGCTGCTTTTATTAAAACATTGTATGGCATCATAAATATTACATGGTAATTTTGCGATTTTATTGGAAAGCTTTTGATTTGCTTTTCCATCGCTTTCTATTCCGAGCATTCCTATTTTAAGCATACCAAATGCAGCTAGATATGGATTACAATCTGGAGCCACCGACCTTATTTCTATCCTAGCTGAACTTTGATTAGCAATTGGCACTCTAATCATAGCACTTCTATCACTATTTGATATTTTGATCTCATTAGGAGCCTCAAATTTTGGATCTAACCTTCTGTAAGAGTTAACGCTAGAATTAAATATCAAGCACATATCTTTAGCATGACACAAAACAGAATCTGCAAACTTTTGACCAACAGCAGACAAACCACTAGACGCATCATAAAATAGATTTTCACCATTCTGTGACATAGACATATTAAGATGCATACCGCTACCATTGATGTTAGCAATTGGTTTTGGTAAGAATGAAGCTGTACAACCCAGCTTCTTGGCAACCTGCCTACATAAGAGTTTGTATAATTGAATCTGATCACACGCCTGCACAGCATCTGTGTATTTGTAATTTAATTCAAACTGAGATGGAGCAACTTCAGGATGGTCTTTTTCGTTTTCAAACCCCATTGAACGCTTTGCACCTGCAACCATATCAATAAACAATCTTAGCTTATCTTGGGGCAATGAATTGAAATACCCTCCTTTTGTCACTAGTTCGAATGCATTCTTATCACTAAAATTTTGCTCTGCATCTATACCATCGAGAAGAAACCCTTCAATCTCAGGAGCAAGATTAAATATATAATTATGTTTGTTATATGCTTGATCCGCAAATATTTTTAACTGACCTCTGAAATCAGCTGGGTATTGATTTCTTGAATGATCCAAAACATTAGCAAATAAGATCACCTTACCAGGTCCAAAAATATCAGGATTAAGCCATCTAAAACTCGACCAATCTATATCTAATATAAGATCAGATTTTTCCTGATCAGAAAAACCACGAATAGATGACCCATCAAATGTAAGATTATAGTAGTTTTTCAATAAATGTTTTTTGTCATAATCCAGACTAAGTAATTTTCCTTCCAAGTCTGTAAAAGAAACATTTACCACTTTGATACGTTTTTCATCTGCAAGATATTTTATGACTTTTTCTTTGAAAAACTCTTGAGGTCTTCTTTCGATACGAAAAGATTTCATCTCTAAGTTTCTTTCCTCTAGTTCATCGTTAGAGATCACAAAAGACTCTCTAACTCCGAATGGTTTTAACCCCTCTTCTATCATACAACTAACCCAAATGAATATCTTATATGAGGTTAATACTATTATATAGAAATGCAATGATTTTGGCGATTCTACTAAGAATAATTACTACACCTCAAAACTATAAATTTGCAAATCTAGAAAGATCATATAACCCTTGCTACAGTTGCAACTATAACTTTATTACACAAAGCATGTTTAAGGATTTTGCTACATTCATTTACAGTAGCACCTGTTGTATAGACATCATCTACTAATAATATATTTTTACCCCTAATAATGTTTGCACTCTTCTTGGATAGTCTAAAAGTACCTTTAACATTTGATTTTCTTATCTCTCTACGCAAACCTGTTTGTGGAATATGATGTGTAGATTTCTCAAGAACATTTGGTAAAAATGGAATACCAGAAAGCCTGGACAAATGTTTGGATATTAATGCTGATTGGTTATAAAAACGCCTTCTTAGCTTTTTTCGATGCATTGGTACAGGCACAATAAAGTCAAAATCTTTGCTTTCTGATTGCACCCTCTTCACTAATAACATCGCCAGATATTTAGCCATATGTAGTTTGTCAGAATATTTAAGCTTATGTATTAGTATTTTACTGACATCTCCGTATTTAAATATACTCAAAGCTTTATCAAAAAATACTTTCTCCTTAATACACTCACCACAAATCATTTCTTCTCCTACATCAAACTCAAATGGATAATCGCATTTTGAACATGAAGGGCTAGAAATAAACTCAACCCCCTTCCAGCAACTAAAACATAGCTTACTCTCTCTTCCTACAATTGTTCCACATGCAAAACATTTAGAAGGAAATAGAAGTCCTAAAATTTTATTTATTTGATTATTAATAACCTGCAGATCCATAATTTGATTCAACTAATAATTTTTTACACTGGATTCTTCGTCACCTTACTTATATATTGAATATCCCGAGTTCGCAAAATATTAAGAAATGAAAATTTACTCAAGATATATAATATTTTACCTGATAAAAATCTTTTTATTGAGTGTTGTAGTTCTTACAGGGATTTTGACATCAGTTCGCTTACTATCCTTCATTAATCAGAATACTATTGGAGGAGTTGCTAGCATTGAAATGGCAATAAAATTTATTACACTCTCTGCGCCACACCTTTTAATGTATATTACCCCAATAGCATTATTATGCACAATAATATATGTATATTACAACCTAACCATAGATAACGAACTAATAACCCTTGAAGCGGTTGGCTTAAGTAAAATAAATATATCTAAGCCAGCAGTATTATTTTCTGTCATTATAACAATAATATGCTTCACATTAACAACATTTATAGTGCCTATAGCAAAAAGAGAGCTTCACAGCTATACAGATTTATTGAAAGGCTCATCAAAAATCACCTCAATTTTAGAAGAAAAAGCATTTAATAAAATTTCTAAAAATATAACCCTATATATGGAGACAAAACTAGAGGATGGCTTTCTACAAGGCGTTGCTATTTACGATAAAACACCTTCAAATGAATATACTGTATTATTAGCCGAAAAAGCGAAACTTATCCCGATAAATGATAGTTTCTCATTTAAACTATATGATGGCAGCAGACACAGCATGAAAGATGGAAACATGCAGATATTATATTTCAAGACACTAAGTTTTAACCTTCCAAGACACAAGATGCAAGAAACCAAAATAGATGATCTCGACATCGAAGAACTCACATTACTTGATCTGCTTTCTTCAAATTACAAAAGAAAAGACCTCATGAACGAAAGATATTCAGAGCTTCATAAAAGATTTTCTTGGCCGATCTTAAATCTCACAATAGCTTTTATAGTAATGTGCTCTATCCTTTCTTCACATTTTGAACGAAAATGGAATGCAAATAAAATAATTAATGCAGCTTTATTTTCTATGATAAATTTAGGCCTGGTAATAGCACTACGAGGAAAAGTAAATAATGGTGCAATGTATATAATCGCGTTATACACATTACCAATATTCATTATATTAGTGACTACACATATTCTTTATCAGGTATCTAATAATAAGAGAGTAATTCCAGAAAAATTTTATAAAAAATTACCAAAAACACTCCAAAGACTATTCTCTCAATAGACTTAGAGTTCACACAAACAAAATAAACTCTTGAAAACCTATCAAAAAAATGTATTGTCTATCCGTAATCATAGGAATTATTTAAAAAAGGTTTTATTTTATGTCTTTATATGAGTCTACTTTTATATTGAGGCAAGATATTTCGGTAACGGAAGTTAACAAAGTTATTGAAAGCTTAAGCGCAACGATAAAAGACAACGAAGGAAAAATATTAAAGCACGAGTATTGGGGTCTAAAAGGCCTTGCGTACACTATTAAAAAGAATAAAAAAGGTCACTACGTAATGCTAATAATAGAAGCACCTCACAGAGCTATGTTAGACCTTCAAAGAAAAATCAAATTATCTGAAGATGTTATAAGAAACCTTACACTAAAGATCGAATCTTTTGATAAGAAAGACTCAATAATGATGTCAGCAGACAACGACAAATAAATATTAGCAGTATGAGCGAAAACAAAATAAAAAATATAGAATCTATTTACGAGAATGCACATAAAAGGCTTTTTTTCAGAAAAAGAACCTTCTGCCCATTGTCAGAACCCGATGCACCAAAGATAGATTATAAGAACGTAAAGTTATTAAGCAAATACATCTCAGAAAGAGGTAGGATTTTGCCAAGCAGAATTAGTTCTATATCA
>JAHZKS010000044.1 GCA_022600235.1 Alphaproteobacteria bacterium
CCTATCACCATATCAATATTCCCATTATTAATATTTTCAGTAATAGTTTTTGCTTCTTTGTTAGACACCAGTCTTGAGAGCTGCGCAGTTTTAATTCCAAATTTACTCATTCTAGATTCAAAAGATCGAAAATGCTGCTTTGTTAGTAATGTAGTAGGGCATACGAGTGAGACTTGTTTCCCAGCTTTTATTGCTGTGAATGCCGCTCTAAGCGCAACCTCAGTTTTTCCAAAGCCTGTGTCGCCGCATATAAGACGATCCATCGGTTTGCCACTTATGAGATCTGTTTTTATAGCTTCTATTGCATTTAATTGGTCTTCTGTCTCTACATAAGGAAATGTTCTGCAGAATTCTTCATATAATCCAGAAGAAATTTCTAGTATGTCAGATTGTTTAAGTCTTCTTTGGGCCGCAATTTGCATTAAGTATTCAGCAGATTTTTTGATTTTCTCTTTAGCTTTCCCCTTTTTGATTTGCCAGGAACTTGTACCCAAACTATCTAATTGTGTTGTGCTATCTGCAGACCCATATCTTGTAATAAGATTAATATTTTCTACTGGTATAAATAATTTATCCTGTTGTGAGTATTCAAGTTTTATGCAATCATGCTTTGTGTTTGATAGCTCTATTGTTTCTAAGCCGCAAAACTTTGCTACACCATATTCATTATGTACTACCAGTTCTCCTAGAGAGAAGGTAGATAAATCGCTAAATGAAGTGGGGTTTGATTTACTCTTTCTAGTAATCTTTTGTATTGTTTCCCCAAATATATTTTTCTCTGTGATAAATGCGTATTCTGGACAAGAAAAACTATCTTCTATAGGAGTAGTAATAAGGTGTACTTGAGGAGTGAATTTTTTTGGTATGCTATCTGTTAAAACGCAATTTATTTGACCATGTTTTAGAGCGCGATGTATCCTATCTTGGGAACCGATGCTTGATGATGAAATTATAACGTTTTTTTTCAGTTTATAGTTTCTTAATATATATTCTGATAAAGTTTTTATAATATCTATATGGTTATCTTGAGCTAGAATCTTAAAGTTATCTATATGAGTAATTTTTAGGCTAGTATCTTGTTTTGTAGATTCAGATAGCTCAAGTGTGATAGTTTGACTATCTTTAAGCTTTGACTGGTATTCTTTATGTGTAATCCATAGCTTATTAGGTTTTAAGATCGCTTTCTCTAATTTTGTATGCCTTGATCTTTCTTCGTATAAATTCTGAATTTTATCGAATATTCCTTTTTCTGATGAATCCAAAAATTTATCTAAAATGAATAGAGGGTCTTTCGTGTAAGAATCTATATTCTTACAATCATAAATTAGCGGGATATATTGTTCTATAGTGTTAGATTTTATTCCTTCGGCTAAGTTTTGTATAATATCAAGATCATTAATTCTTGATCCGGCTATGTTTAATAGAGACTCTTTCAATTTGTTCAAATACTCTTGTGAAAAAATAAATTCACTAGCAGGAAGTATCGTTGTTTTATCGATGTTATCAATTGAAGTTTGAGTTGTAGGATCAAAAGTTTTAATGAATTCCACTCTGTTGTCAAAGAAGTCGATCCGAAAACCTTTATCTTCACCATTTGCAAAAATATCTATAATACTTCCTCTAACTGCAAATTCTCCAGGTTCATTTGCTTCTGAGAGTCTTGAATAGTTATTAGCTATAAGAAAATCAATGATTTTTTGTCTGCTAATAATAGAGCCTTGTTTTATAGAAATTGTGTGCTCAGCAAGAATATCCTTAGGAATAGTTTTCTGAATAAAGCTTCCTATAGTAGTAACAATTATTTTGTGGTTGTTTGTATTTAATTTTGATAAGGTTTTTATTCTGTGCTCTAGAATTGCTTTTGAGGGAGATACTAGGTCATAGGGTGCATTATCCCACTCGGGAAACCATAATGTGTTTTTATTTAGAAATTTAATCTCTTTGTAAAGTTTATATGCTCTATTAGGGTCTTCTACCAAAAAGATTATATCTTTCGTAGTTGATTCATAAATTCTTTCTAAGAGATAACTATAGGAGCCATCTTGAACATTACCTATGGTTATTTTTTCCTTTTTAAGTAAATTTTTATCTATCAAACTTATTACCTTTTAGAAGAGATGATTTTTTTTACCAATATATGGTATCTCTCTGGTATGTCTTTGTGCTCTATAACCCATTTCATGATTTCCAATTCATTCTCATTTATAAAATCATCTAGCAACTCGAGTTCTTCAGGTGTAAATAAATCTATATTCTGCTTTATAAAAGAAGAAAGCATTAGATCCATTTCTTTGCAACCGCGATGGGCACTGCGATATAGTAATTTCTTTTTGAGAATTTCTGCTTGCACTTTGATATGTAATTTAAGTATGGCTTGGGTTATAACAGAAAGTTACTAAAATCTCAAGGACAGCTAAGTGAAAAAAAATAAAAAACTTCAAAAAAATGTTTACTAGATATATTTTATAATGCATCCTTAATGGACCGCTGGATCTGTGGTCTTCTGGTATTTTTATTATTTTTTCTAATCTGAGTCTGTTTATGAGTGATTCAATTGATGGTATGTATTCTGTTGTTGCTTGGGAATTTCTTTCAAAAAACCCTAATGCGTACTTAATTGATGTAAGAACTCCAGAAGAGTGGGAGCATATAGGAATTCCAGACCTTTCTTCAATTGGAAAAAAAGTAAAGTTAATTTCATGGATGAAGGATTTAGAAGGTAATAAAAATGAGAACTTCATAAAAGAATTAGAATCTAATATACCTGATAAAGAGGATATGCTAATATTCATTTGCAGGTCTGGTGTAAGATCATTAAATGCAGCAAAGCATGCTTGCTCTCATGGTTATAAATCTTGTTTTAACATCCAAGACGGGTTTGAGGGAAATAATAATAATGAAGGATGGAAAAATTCAAATTTAGCTTATACGGTCTAAAATGTCTAACTTAGTAAAAGAGCGGATTGATAATAATATCTCTGATGAAAACCAGCAGGATATCTGGCCCTTGGTAAAGGAAAGCCTTAGATTGGAGTTTGGTGAAGATACTTTTAAGAGTTGGATAAGCAAACTAGAATGTAAAAGCTCTACTTCTAATAGTGTAAGTTTTATTGTTCCAACAAGGTTCATTAGAGACTGGGTAGTAACACATTTTGAAAAGAAGATTATTAAGTCATGGCAGAAGCATAATAGCAGTGTAAAGAAAATAAATATTACTATCGCAAAAGCTTCTAAATCTCTTTCTATAAATGAAGAAAAACCTTCTTCTAAAGTTAAGGTTATAGAAAATGATCATTCAGATTCTTTGAAATCTTTTTTGGATAGTAGATTCGTATTTGATACATTCATAGCGGGCCCTTCTAATGAGTTTGCTTACGCTGCTGCAAGAGCTGTCTCAGAATCAAAAAAAGTACAGCCTGGGTCTAACCCTTTGTTTTTATATGGTGGTGTTGGTCTTGGAAAAACTCACCTAATGCACGCGATCGCATGGCACATTAACAAAACGAATCCATCCAGAAAAGTTGTATATATTTCTGCAGAGAAGTTTATGTACCAATTTATTAAAGCGCTTCGTACAAATGAGATTATGCAGTTTAAGGAAACCTATCGTTCTGCAGATGTTTTGATGGTAGACGACATTCAATTTATTTGTGGTAAAGATAGTACGCAAGAAGAATTCTTTCATACTCTTAATACATTAATAGACAATAATCGACAGGTTGTAATATCTGGTGATAGGTCTCCTTCGGACCTTCAAAATATGGAAGAAAGAATTAAATCTAGACTAGGTTGGGGGTTGGTTGCTGATATACATAATACTACATATGAGCTAAGACTTGGTATACTTCAGTCAAAGATTGAGAAAATAGGCATTGTTGTTCCAAACGAGGTGCTAGAGTTCTTAGCTTCTAAAATTACATCTAATGTTCGTGAATTAGAGGGCGCATTGAATAAAGTTATTGCACATACAAACCTCACAAAGCAAGAAGTGACTTTAGGTAGTACGCAAGATATATTAAGAGACCTTTTGAGGGCGAATGAAAGAAATGTTACAATTGAGGAAGTTCAAAAGAAGGTTGCAGAGAGACATAATCTGAAAGTGTCTGATATGTATTCCTCAAAAAGAGCTCGTAATATAGCAAGGCCAAGACAAATAGCTATGTACTTGTCTAAAAGTTTGACAAGCCATAGTTTAGCCGAGATAGGTAAAAAATTCGGAGGAAAAGATCATACTACTGTTATGCATGCTATCAAAAAGGTAGAAGATCTGCTAAAAGCTGATAAAGAATTTTCTGAAGATGTTAGATTATTAATGAAGGTATTACAATGTTAGACCAAGTTGAAACAAAACTAGACGATGTAGAATCAGGAAATAATTTTAGTATTTCCGTTAATAAAGCTGGATTTGCTACAGCTTTATCTCATGTTCAATCTGTTGTTGAGAGAAGAAATATAGTTCCTATATTATCTAATGTCCTTCTGGAGACACATTCTGATCGCATCAAAATTACTGCTACAGATATGGATATTGTAATATCTGAGACCGTATCCGCTTCTATTAAAAAAGCTGGTTCTGTTACGGTTGATGCTCATATGTTGTATGATATAGTAAGGAAGTTGGAAGATGAATCAGATATAGAGATTGATTTTAGTCCTGAAAAAGGAAAAATTAATATCCTATCTAAAAATTGTAGTTTCTCTCTTTCTGTCCTTTCTCCTAAAGACTTTCCTAAATTAGATGACGAAAACTATGATCATTCATTCTCAATAGATTCATCGGAATTTAAATTATTAATAGATCAATGTAAGTTTGCAGTTTCTTCAGAAGAAACTAGATATAACTTGAACGGTGTATTTATGCATTATGAGGGTAAAAATTTAAGACTAGTTGCTACAGATGGTCATAGGCTATGTTGTGCAGATAGTGCTTCTGAGCTAATAATGAATGAATTTGAAGGCGTAATAATTCCTAAGAAGTCTGTGATGGAGATTAGAAAAGTGATAGATTCAATAGATGGAAATATTAATATTAGTATATCTGCAAATAAGATCAGAGTGAGTAATGATGTATTCGTTTTTGTTTCTAAATTAATAGGTGCAAAATTTCCTGATTATCAAAATTTGATGCCGGAAGATAACAATATATCTATTGAAATTTCATCTAAAGACTTTTCCAAAGCTGTGGATAGGGTATCTACGATTACAAATGAGAAATTCAAAGGTATAAAATTCTCGCTTGCTGGTGATAAATTTAGTATTAGTTCAAAAAATGATGATGGTAGTTTTGCCATCGAAACTCTACATGTGATAACTAATGCTGAAAAAGAATTTGAAGTTGGTTTTAACGCAAGGTACGTAAGCGATGTAATGTCTGTGATAAAGGGCGATAAAGTTACTTTTAACTTTAAAGATAATTTTTCCCCCGCAGTATTGTCTGATATTTCGAATAAGAAATTTCAGTACATAATTATGCCAATGCGTGTATAATTGAGGCTATGTATTCCTCAAATCTAGTTAGATCTAAAATTAATAGGCTGGTGTTAGAGAATTTTAGAAATTATTCATTTCTAGATTTTTCTCCAAAATCAAATTTTATAGTTATTACAGGACCAAATGGTGTCGGTAAGACTAATCTCCTTGAGGCTATTTCTTTAATGTCTCCAGGTAGGGGGATGAGAGGGGTCAAGTTATCAGAGATGAATAATATCGATGATTCTATGAGTCCTTGGAAGATTACGTGTGATATCAATAGTAAGTATGGCCATTCAAGGATTATTACGTCTTTTAAATCAGATATGGACTCTAATAAAAGGCAAGTCGATATAGATGATGTTTCTGTTAGTCATTCAGAACTTGCAAAAACTATTAATGTTAGTTGGCTTATCCCTCAAATGGGACATATTTTTATCGATAGCTCATCATCTAGGCGAAAATTTCTTGATCGTATGGTGATGAATTTTGATTCTACTCATTCTAAAAATTTATCGTCATATGAATATTATATGAGAGAAAGAAGTTCTTTATTAAAGAATAATAATTACGATAAGGATTGGATTGCAGTTTTAGAGCGTAACATGTCTGAAGTAGGGGTGTTAATTGCTACTTCTAGAGTGCAATTCGTTGATATGCTTAAAGAAACGGCTCTAGATATGAAGTATGATTTGCCTTATTTTTCTGCAGAAGTATCAGGGGAAATAGAAAGAAAAGTTTATAAGGTTCCTTCTGTTCAGATTGAAGAAGAATTTATGGCTATTTTAAAAGAAAATAGATCGCTTGATTCTTTATCTAAGCGTACTAATGCTGGTATTCATCGTTCAGATCTGCTAGTATACAGGGGGAATGCTAGAGTTAAGGCAGACATGTGTTCAACTGGTGAGCAGAAGTTTTTGTTAATGTCTGTGTTTTTAACAGAAATTATAGCACAAATAAGGTATAGAAATACTATGCCTGTTATATTGCTTGATGATGTTGTTGCACATTTAGATGTAAAGTCTCAGGCTATATTTTTTGAGATTGTAAGTGATATAGGGGCACAAGTTTGGGTAACTTCCACATTTATGGAGAGCTTTGATTTTTTGAGGAATAATGCTGAATTTTTAAGAATTGAAAATAGTAAATTATTAGTTTGTGATAATGAGTAAAATTATGGAAGAAAAAAAAGATGGTAACTACGGCGCTGAATCCATCAAAGTGCTTAAAGGCTTAGAGGCTGTAAGAAAAAGGCCAGGTATGTACATAGGTGATACAGATGACGGATCTGGTTTGCACCATATGGTATATGAGGTTATGGATAACTCCATAGATGAGTCGTTAGCAAAGCATTGTGATAAGATTAAAGTAAGTTTGAATGTAGATGGATCTGTATCTGTTGAAGATAATGGCCGTGGTATTCCTGTGGATATGCATGAAGAAGGGAAGTCAGCAGCTGAAGTGATTATGACTCAATTGCATGCAGGTGGTAAGTTTGATCAAAATTCTTATAAGGTATCCGGTGGTCTGCATGGTGTAGGTGTGTCTGTTGTTAATGCGCTATCTAAATGGCTCGAACTAACTATTTGGCGTGATGGGAAAGAACATTTTGTTAGGTTTGAAAATGGTGAAACAGTATCTCCATTAGTAGCAAAAGGTCCCTCAAATGGGAAGACAGGTACACGTGTGGTATTTTATCCATCTGTAGATACTTTTAGTAATATTGAATTCCAATTTTCTACATTAGAGTATCGTTTTAAGGAGCTGGCATTTTTAAATTCTGGAGTTTCAATAGAGCTTGAAGATAAAAGAGAAGAAGGTAAAAAGGTGCTTCTTCATTATGAAGGTGGTATTGAAGAGTTTGTGAAATATATAGATAGGGCAAAAAACAAGGTTCATGATCCTATAGTCATTAAATCTGAAAAAAATGCTATATCTCTAGAGTTAGCAATGGAATGGAACGATAGTTATCATGAAAATATCCTGTGTTTTACTAATAATATTAGACAGCGTGATGGTGGTACCCATTTGGCTGCTTTTAAAGCAGCTCTGACACGTATGATTAATAAATATGTTGATAAACTTCCCACTGCAAAAAAGCAGAAACTTTCTTTAACCGGAGAAGATTCCAGAGAAGGGCTTAGTTGCGTTCTTTCCGTGAAAGTTCCTGATCCGAAGTTTTCATCTCAGACAAAAGACAAATTAGTGAGTTCCGAGGTGAGGCCTGTTGTTGAGAGTATAGTTAGTGAGAAATTAGATCAATGGTTTGAAGAAAATCCTGCAGAAGCAAAAGATATTATTGCAAAGATAAGTGAGGCTGCATATGCACGTGAGGCTGCAAGGAAAGCAAAAGAATTAACTCGTAGAAAGGGTGCGCTGGATATATCAAACCTTCCTGGAAAGTTAGCAGATTGTCAGGAAAAAGATCCTGCAAAATCTGAGATCTTCATAGTTGAGGGAGACAGTGCTGGAGGTTCTGCAAAGCAAGGTCGTAGTAGATTTTTTCAAGCTATCCTTCCTTTAAGAGGAAAGATTTTGAATGTTGAAAGGGCTCGTTTTGATAAGATGCTTGGTTCTGAGCAAATAGGTACTTTAATCACGGCTTTAGGAGCTGGTATTGGTAAAGATGATTTTAATCCTGATAAAATAAGATATCATAAAATTATTATTATGACTGACGCCGATGTTGATGGTTCTCACATACGTGCCTTATTGCTTACATTCTTTTATAGGCAAATGCGTGAAATAATAGAGAGAGGTTATTTATATATAGCTCAACCTCCTTTATATAAAGTCAAAAGAGGAAGCAAAGATGTTTATATTAAAGGAGATAAAGAATTAAACGAATTCTTGTTTTCCGGAATATTAGAGGACATACAAATTTCTTCTAAAGAAGGGAAAGTTTTTGATATAGATCTGAAGCTCTTCTTGTCTAATATTACTAGGTACAAAGATTTAGTCCTTAAGCTATCTAAGAAACTGCCAGTTAGAATAGTAGAAGCTTTGTCATTAGAAGGTATTTTTGATGCTAAACATTCTAATGCTTCTGAATATAAACAGCGTCTCGATAAGGTGATTGGCAGGTTAATGAGCCAAGAAGAAGATGCCTTTAATGTCGAATGGACTCATTCGGATTTAGGAGATGGTAGAACAGAGCTGAAGAAGGTTATTAGAGGAGTAGAAGAAGCATATATCTTTGATGAAGCATTTTTACAGAACGCTGATTTTATAAATGTGATAGAGTCTGCTAAAGAAATAAAGAATTATTTTGCAGAAGGTTGTAGAATTGTTTTCAAGAGCGACGGGAAGTATTTTGATGTGAATACTCCTTCAGAATGTTTCAATAAATTATTTGAATTAAGTAAAAAAGGAATGAGTTTGCAACGTTTTAAGGGTTTAGGTGAAATGAATGCAGACCAATTATGGGATACAACTTTGAATCCTAAGAATAGATTCTTGACTCAAGTTAAAATAGAAGATTTCGATCAAACAGAAGAAATTTTTTCTACCTTGATGGGAAGTGTAGTTGAGCCAAGAAAAGAATTTATTAGAATTCATGCAGATGAAGCTAAAAATATAGATACTTAATCTTTGATTTCTAGTTCATTTATTGTTTTCTTTATATGTTCTGGAAGAGGGCATTCTATATCATATTTTTTTCCTTCGATATTTGGAATATGCATTTTATAGGCTGCTAGATGTAGCTTTGATGAGTTATGTATTTCTTCATATATAGATTTTTTTCCTCCATATTTTCTGTCTCCTAATATAGGTAAGCCTAGCAGTTCTGCTGCATGTAGCCTAATCTGATGTGTTCTGCCTGTAACTGGTTCAAATTCGACAATATGCACATCTTTGTTCAGTGTTTTCTTTAAATAAAATTTTGTTATAGAGTCTTTTCCATCAATACTCTCTGACATTTTTTCTTTGTCTCCTATAGTATTTTTTTTCATGAGCATTCTTAAAGTTCCACTGTTTTTTATTAACTTCCCTTTAATTAATGCAATATATTTTTTTTGTAGTTCTTTTGATTGAAAGGAATACATCAGTGCTTGTGCAACTTGTTTTGTCCTGGCTAGTATGAGAAGTCCAGAAGTGTGTTTGTCTAATCTATGTACTAATCTGGGAGATTCTTCTTTTTCGAATTTTAAATCTGGTAAGATATCAGCAATGCTTATTTTTATTTTACTTCCTCCTTGTACAGCAACATCATAAGGCTTATTGATTGCTATAATATTTTTATCTTTGAATATTATATTTTGTTTGATTTCTTCTGATAATTTTTTTTGCAATATAGGGCTTGGACTTTTTTTCTTCTCTGTTTTATTTAAAGAAGAAACTTTTTTTATTGATATTACATCGTTCTCTTTTAGTGGATAATTATATTTTGTAGATGAGTTGTTAACCTTTATATCTTTTTTTCTAATAAGTTTCTGAATCAAACTAAATGGAATGGCTGATTTGTCTTTTAAGAACCTGTCTAATCGAGTATTAGCATCTTCTGTGTGAATTGTAAATTTTGTCTCTTTCATATGTTATTTAGATTTTTTCAAAAAAATCGTAAAGTTCTTTTGACTTATTGGCATTTCTTATGTATTATGCGGCTACAAAATAATTCTTCGATTAACACAAGGATAGATTGATTATGAGTGATTTGTCAATTAAAGCAGATTTTAGAGAAACAGTTGGTACTGGTTCAGCCCGCGCAATTAGAAGAGAGGGTAAGGTGCCTTGTGTTGTATACAGCAAAGGTCAGCAAGGAAAACATATTTCACTATCTGCAAGAGATGTAGACTTGATTTGCCACAGATTTGATGTGAAGACTAATACAGTACGTTTAGAAATAGATGGTAAAGTGCAAGAAGTGTTAGTGAAGCAAGTAAGCTTACATCCTGTAACAGATCAAATTGAGCATGTTGATTTTCTTTCTATAGATGATGCAACATTATTAAGAATTGATGTTCCTATCAAAATTATTGGTAAAGAAAAATCAGTTGAGATAAAGAGAGGTGGTGTTGTAAACATGGCTAAACGTTTTTTAACATGTGAAGTGAAAAAAGACAACATACCGCACTCAATTGAAATAGATGTATCCGGTATCAAAATGGGTGCCCCTTTTGCTCTAAAAGATATTAATCTCCCTTCTGGTATTCAGCTAATAGATAAAGATCTAAACCAAACTATATTAAAAATTACAGGTAAAAGGTCTAAATCTATGGTAGAAGAAGAAACTACTGCTGAAGAAGGAGAGGAAGGTGCAGAAGAAAACGCAGAAGAAAATAAAGATACTGCACAAGATAAGTAAAACACTATTCATTTATGTATTTAATAGTTGGTCTCGGCAATCCGGGAACAAAGTATCAGTATAACAGACATAATGTTGGATTTATGGCTGTAGATACTATAGCTGCTAGATATTCTTTTTCTAAAGAACCAGAAAAATTCAAAGCTCAAGTTTTTAAAGGTACGATTGACAGTAAAAAAGTTATAGCAATTAAACCTATGACTTTTATGAATGATTCTGGAAAGGCAGTATCTGCATTTATAAATTTTTATAAGATAGATATAGAAAAAGTTATTGTACTACATGATGAACTAGATTTAACTTTAGGTAAAGTAAGATTAAATATAGGAGGAGGAGTTGCTGGTCATAATGGTTTGAAGTCTATAAACTCTATGGTAGCAAATAAATATGCTAGAATTAGGATAGGAATAGATCATCCAGGGAATAGGGATTTAGTCTCAAGGCATGTATTGCAGAATTTCTCTAAAGAAGAGGCTTTTGAGATAGAGATTGCTTTATCTAATATTTCAGATCTTTTTCCTGATTTGCTTGAAGAAGGGTATGATTCTTTTACTAGCAATATTAACCAACTTCAAAAAAAAATGAGGTAGTATGGGATTTAAATGTGGTGTTATTGGTCTTCCAAACGTTGGGAAATCTACATTATTCAATGCAGTAACGGGTACAGTATCTGCCGAAGCGGCTAATTATCCTTTTTGTACAATTGACCCTAATGTAGGTAGAATCTCTGTTCCTGATTTTAGGCTGGAGAAATTGTCAGAGATTGCTGGTTCTGCAAAAATAATTCCTACATTCATTGAAATTGTTGATATAGCTGGTCTTGTAAAAGGAGCAAGTAAAGGTGAGGGGCTAGGAAATAAGTTTTTAGGAAATATAAGAGAGGTGGATGCAATTGTTCATGTAGTCAGATGTTTTGAAGACCAAGATGTTACGCATGTAGAAGACACAGTAGACCCAATCAGAGATATTAACCTTATTGAGACTGAGCTAGTGCTTGCAGATTATGAATCTCTAAGCAAAACATTAGAAAAACATAAGAGTAAAAATAAATTCTCTAAGGATAAAGAGATTTTGAGTGAAATTGAATTAATGGAGAATTGCTTAAAGATTCTTGATGAAGGAAATCCTGCAAGAGATTTGATTAAAGAAGGGATCTCTGAGGAGAGCTTGAAAAAATTGCAATTAATAACCAGTAAACCGTACTTTTTTGTATGTAATGTATTAGAAAGTGAAGCTGCTAGTGGTAATGAACTTTCAAAGAAAGTGTTTAATCTTGCAAAAGATAGGGGTGTGAAAACATTAGTAATTTCTGTAAAGGTTGAAGAAGAGATTAGTTTATTAGAGACAAAAGAGGAAAAAGAATTTTTCTTAGAAGGTTTAGGTTTGGAAGAATCTGGATTAGATAAGTTAATAAAATGTGGACATGAGATGCTTGGTTTAGAGACTTTTTTTACTGTAGGTCCTAAAGAAGCCCATGCTTGGACTATTAAGAGTAATACATTAGCTCCTCAAGCTGCAGGTATAATTCATACAGATTTTGAAAAAGGTTTTATCAAAGCGGAAGTAGTGAGTTATGATCATTACATAGAATGTAATGGTGAGCAGAAAGCGAAAGAGAGTGGTAAATTAAGACTTGAAGGAAAAGAATATACAGTGCAAGATGGCGATATAATACATTTTAGATTTAACGTTTAGAGTA
>JAHZKS010000045.1 GCA_022600235.1 Alphaproteobacteria bacterium
ACTCTCACGCGCATCTTTATACCTACCTTCTTCAAATAGCTTTACACCGTCTTTTAAACTATGAATTTTCTCTTTGCTATTTCTATCTCTCTCTAATTTTGTAAATCTATAATTCATATCTTCTGTAAGATTAGCAAGCTTAGCAACTAACTGTTTTGATGTATATTCAACATGCTGAAACTTACCATTAAGCTCTCTTAACCTTTCCTCTATATCAGTTATTTTTGTATAAAGAGTAGAATAAGATTCCTGGTTTTTTGCATCACCACGACTCACAACATCATTAAGATCACTTGAAACTTTTGCCACTTCTGATTCTAACGCACGCAAACGATCTGCAAAGTCGCTATGATACTCATCCTCAGCAATAGAATAAGAAGTTACAAATAGAAATATAACACATAAAATATACTTAATCACAATCTAACCTCATGTTTTATTACTTAACAAGGCTCATAAGGCCTAAATGATATTTAGCCATAGCATTACCGCCATCTGCTGCTTTCTTATACCACTTCTTCGCAACCTCTCTATTTTTCTTTACACCATTACCTTTTTCATACATGAGACCAATTGTATATTGGGCATCTGGGTGACCTTTATCAGCAGCTTTTTTGTACCAATCAAACGCTATAGTATGATCTTGCTCTACTCCTTTACCTTCTTCATATATTTTACCCAAAGCATGATGTGACTTTACATGATCATCCTCCGCTGCATCCTTATACCACGCAATAGCCTTTTCTATATCTTGCTCTACTCCTTTACCTTCTTCATGAATCCACCCCATCATATGCTTAGCCTCTGTACTACCAGCATCTGCTGCCTTACGATATAGTCTAACTGCCTGATTATACTCATGATTTACCATATATTTCGATGCATTCACTAAATAATGCTCTACCAACACAACTTTCGATGCACATCCTGAGAGCGTAGCAAATAGAAAAACAAAAAAATATATTCTTTTAACCATACATATTACTAATTCAGCACCACAACAGATCTTCTATTCTGCCTCCATACCTCTGACCCAGTCCCCAATATCACAGGCCTTTCTTTACCATAAGAAATTGTTGTAATGCGTGATGAATCTATACCGGAGCTTACTAGATAATCCTTCACTGTATTTGCCCTTCGAGCACCCAATGCTAAATTAAATTCTCTAGTCCCTCTTTCATCACAGTGCCCTTCGACAATGATGTTAATATAACGATACCTTTTTAGCCAATCCGCTTGCCTATCCAAGTTTTGGATTGATTCCCTATCAAGACTAGCACTACTTACCTTGAATAGCACAAAATTTCCTACATTTTTATCTAACTCTTCTTGTGTTCCTGGAGCAGAATCTGATGCAGAACTTCCATTATTATGTGTGGCATTATTCTGGCAAGAAGATAACGCTAGTATGAATATATATACTATAAAAAATAGTCTTTTAGTGATCATAACCCTTCTCCAAAAACTGATCTGACTAGAGTATAACAAATAGGAAAGTATAAGCAAATTAGTTTTTCTTTATCCTAAACTATTTGACCAAGATGGGTCAGAAGCTTCATGTGGTGTTCTTAAAACCCTGGTATTATTGCCTGTTATATCTATTGTATATATCTTTTTTCCTTTCTTAGGGCCCGGTTCTTTTTCAAACATCAGCACCCTTCCATTAGGTGCCCAACTTGCCCCATCTACAAGCCATCCACGCGTAATTAATCTTTCACCTGTGCCGTCTGGCCTCATCACACCTATGAAAAAACCTTTACCTGGGAGCATCTTAGTGAACGCGATAAGGTCTCCTCTAGGTGACCATAACGGACTACTATAATAGCCTTTATTGAAACTAATTCTTTCTATATTTTTACCATCTAAGTCCATTACATATAGCTGTCTTGTTCCGCCCATATCTGAGTTAAATACTATTTGCTTCCTGTCAGGAGAAACAGATGGTGATGTACAAATAGATGAACAGTAAGTAATTTGTTTCTGCACCATATCATCTAAATTTAGTATATGAATATTACTTACACCATTTTTTACCACAGAAAGCAGAACAGAACTTTTATCTATATATCTTGGCGCATACGACATCCCCTCGAAACTACCTAAAACTCTGCTGAACTTTGTTTTTGTGTTAATAGTACGCACTTTCGGTTGAGATTTTGGCTCATATGACAAATATAAAATATTCTCAGAACTAGGTGAAAATCTTGGCGTAAGCACCAGTAGAGAGTTGTCTGTAAGATATTGATGATTATGCCCATCTTGGTCCATAGAAGCAATTCTTCTAAGCACTTTCCCAGCCTTACCTTGCATAGAAGAAACATATGTTATTTTTGTATTAAAATATCCCTGTTCACCAGTAAGCTTACTATATATCTCATCAGCGATTATATGTG
Organism: Alphaproteobacteria bacterium; assembly: GCA_022600235.1. Taxonomy (GTDB): domain Bacteria; phylum Pseudomonadota; class Alphaproteobacteria; order Rickettsiales; family JABSSG01; genus JAHZKS01. The sequence continues at coordinate 2,394 of JAHZKS010000045.1, forward strand.
CTACTGATCTTTCATTTCTCTTACTTAATGTTATATCACTCTTATTTAAAATTTCTTCTTGAGTAAAAACATCCCACATTTTAAACGAAACTGAGTAAGAGTTTTTTTTCTTCTTCACCGTGCAAAAAATTAAGCTAGTAGCATTTATCTGCCTCCATGAAGCAAATGTAGGAGTGTCATCTAGATTCACAGTTTCTATATAAGCATCTTTGTTTATCACTCTAAATAGACCTGTACTCTCCAGATCATTAATTATAATTTTACGCAATTTGATTCCAATTGATCTATCACCAATAAACTCAGGCATTGCTAATGGCATTGGAGATATTTGACTCCGAGTAATATCTATCTGAGTCAGCGCATTAGAACTATTGGCGAATAGAAATATTAAAAAAAGAAATCTATAAAGTTTCATCATATGATCATATAGCACTTTAGAAAAATACTATAGTAAATGAATTACTTAAGCTTTGCTACAGCTTCCTTTATTCTGTTAGCTGCATCAGCAAGAGCTTCTTCTGAAACCGCATAAGAAAGTCTGAAATAACCTTCAGCTCCAAAAGCGCTCCCAGGCACAACAGCAACTAAAGCTTCCTGCAATAAGTACACACAAAATTCACTACTATTTGTTATTAAATTACCATCTGGAGTTTTTTTACCAAACATCTCACTACATTGAGGAAACAAGTAAAATGCTCCTTCTGATTTTACACATTCTATTCCATCTATGTTATTTAGGAAAGAATATGCAGCATTTCTTTTGCTCTTGAAAACCTCAATACTATCTTCAAGATATTGTTGCGTACCACTCAGAGCCTCTAAAGCTGCATATTGGCTAATGGAACATGCACTAGTTGTACTTTGCGACTGAATAACAGACATTGCTTTTATCAACTCTGCTGGACCAATCGAATAACCTATTCTCCAGCCTGTCATAGAGTAGGATTTTGAGACACCGTTCACAACTAACAATCTATCTTTTATAGGTTCTGCAAAATCTACCAATGAATAAGGTTCATCTTCATAACTTAGCATCTCATATATATCATCAGACATTACATATAAGTTTGGATATTTTTTCAACACCTCTACTAAAGATTTCAGTTCATCTTTAGTATATTTCATACCAGTAGGATTATTTGGAGAATTTAAAAACAACCATTTAGTGCGTGTAGTAATAGCACCTTCTAATAGCTCTGGAGTAATCTTAAAATTTGTGTCAATACCACAATCTACTATCACCGGATTACCACGAGCTATTTTTACCATATCTGGGTAAGAGACCCAGTAAGGCGATGGTATAATCACTTCATCATTTTCATTTACTGTAGCAAGTAGAGCATTGTAAATTGCCTGCTTTGCTCCATTTGAAACTATTATATTCTCTTTAACACATGAGAGACGACTTTTGTATGTTTCAATGATTGCATCCTTTAATTCGGGAATACCTCCTACAGGTGTATATTTTGTCTTCCCAGCATTTATTGCCCTAATAGCAGCTTCTTTTATATTATCAAAAGTATCAAAATCTGGCTCACCGACAGAAAGGTTAAGAACGTTTACTCCCTGGTCTTTCAATTGCTTCGCCTTTGTTGCCAAAGCTAGCGTAGCAGAAGGTTTTATATTGTGTATATAAGTTGCTAAAATAGACATTATCTCTCTTATTCTCACCTCAAAATAAAATGATTATTGATTTATTAGATAGCATAAAACTATTATTAATACTATGGAATTATCTAATATTAGAATGACTTTACCAACAAAATTTTTTAAATCTATAAAATCTCAAATTTTATCGTATAAAAATACTGTTGAGTCTTTCATTAGAGACAATAAATACAAACTATCCAATATCATTGATACTAACTACCAACTTGGTCTTTTTCATTTAAATGCAAATAATCTCAATGATGCCGAGTTTAGATTTAGATTTGTTTTATATTTTGATCCAGAACATTGTGAAGCATTATATCAATTATCTAAATGTTTAATTGCAAAGAAAAAGATTAAAAGCGCAGAAAAAAAACTAAAAAAAGTTCTTGAGATGAAGAAAGATTTTGCAGAAGCGAAATACTTACTAGGGATATTAAAAAAGAAAAATGATCTAGATTCTATACCTTTATCAATTATTCAAGAGCATTATGATGACATTGCTCCAAATTTCAATCAAAGATTTAATTCTAAAAGAGGATA
>JAHZKS010000008.1 GCA_022600235.1 Alphaproteobacteria bacterium
GATCTTTGAAGTAAGTGAAGGTAGGGTATTACTTACTGGTTTTGTGGACCACTCTGAAGACATATTAAAAATACTTAAAGTAGTATGGGAGCAAGATGGGGTAAAAGAGGTAATTAATGAGATTAAAGTAAAGAATAAAGAAAATGATCCTAATGTTTTTGATTATGCGAAAGATAGTTGGACTACATCCCAGATTAAAACTAAGCTCATTTTTGCATCTGGCATCAGATCTGCAAACTATAGTATTGAGACAATAAATTCTGTAGTATACATATTTGGTATTGCTGCTGATGAAGCAGAGTTAGAAAAAGTGAAAGAGATAGCATCTAATGCAAGTAGTGTGAAGAAAGTGATGTCTTATGCTAGAGTTAGAAAGATGCTTGATTCTAGGCTTGAGGATACAAAAGGAAATAAGCCTGTTTCTAATCAAGAGCAGATAGATATTGAGTCGCTAGAGGGGCAAGTTTCGGAAGATGATATTTTCGATACGGAGAATTTTGAATAATATGAAAGTTGCTGTTCAAATGGACCCACTGGATCGTCTGAATTTAGACAGCGATTCCACTATTTGCCTTATTAAAGAAGCTATATCTAGGAACGCTGATGTGTATTCTTATACTCCTAATAAGCTTACATTGAATCCTGAAAGTCTTTGTGCGGTAGCATCTTCTATATCTATTGTTGGTGGCAGCATCCGTTTATCAAAACCTTCCAATATATCTTTAGAATCTTTTGATGTTTTGCTTATGAGGCAAGATCCTCCTGTAGATATGCGTTATCTTACATACACATATATGTTAGATTCTATATCTGATAAAGTTCTTATAGTAAACAGCCCTAGAAAGGTGCGCGATATGCCAGAAAAGTTATTTGCGTTGAGTGAGTTTTCTGAACATATGCCTGACACTATTGTTTCCGAATCATTAGATTTAGCGCTAGATTTTTTGTATCTCCACAATAATATAATAATCAAACCGCTATATGGTCATGGTGGTGAGGGTATCAAAAAATTTAATAGTCATGAAGTAGAAGATTTTAAAAATTATTTTGAAAGTTTATTAAAAAAATCATTGGCTCCTGTGATGTTGCAGAAATTTCTTGAAAATATCTCTCAAGGAGACAAACGTGTTATACTTATAGACGGTAAAATTGCAGGTGCTATGAATCGCATTCCACCGAAAAACTCCTTTCATGCAAATATGGTTCTGGGTGGAGTTCCTGAACCTACAGAGCTGACTAAAAAAGAAAAAGATATATGTCAAAATGTTGGTAAAGAATTAAAAAATCAAGGTATTATTTTTGCTGGTTTAGATATAATAGATGAGTTTCTTACTGAGATTAATATTACTTCTCCAACTGGCATAAAGACTATTAATGATCTCTATGGTTTTGAGGAAGATAATAGAATTGAAGCAAAAATATGGGATGTAATTGAACAAAAATTAGGTAGATGAGTATTATGCTACTAGAAAATTTAAAGTGGAATTGCAAAACGGAATGTCGTTGTGTATAAATTAGTATATATAATAATTGCATTTGTATGACTAATAAGAGAAAAAAGACTCTCAATAAAAAAGTGACGCGTAGAGATTTTCTTGTGTTAAGTGCTACAGCTCTTGCAGGTGCTGGTGCAGCGGTGTGTGCATGGCCTTTTATTGATTCTATGAATCCAGCATCTGATGTGCTTGCACTTTCTACGATTGAGGTGGATCTATCTCCTATAGAACCTGGGCAAACTTTAAAGGTTTTATGGCGAGGTAAGCCTGTGTTTATTAAACATAGGACAGAAGCTGAGATTACAGAAGCTGAGAAAGTTAATTGGAGAAATCTACCAGATCCTCAACCGGATTCAGCGCGTGTGAAAAAAGGTTATGCACAGTGGCTGGTTATGATAGGTGTTTGTACTCACCTTGGATGCATACCAATTGGTGATAGTGGTGATTATGATGGATGGTTTTGTCCTTGTCATGGTTCTCATTATGACGGATCTGGACGAATAAGAAAGGGACCAGCGCCGTTAAATCTTATTATTCCTGAATATCAATTTATTACAGACACAAAAATAAAGTTAGGGTAGTTGTGGTGAAAAAAGAAAAAAAAGGCACAATAGCAGATTGGATTGAATATAGGCTCCCGGTCTTTTCTTTTATTAAGCATTTGGCTGAATATAGAACTCCAAAAAATTTAAATTACATGTGGAATTTTGGTTCTATAGCAGGTATTGCTCTTATTATACAAATAGTTACAGGAATTGTTCTTGCAATGCATTATTCGCCGAATGCAGATACAGCATTCGATAGTGTAGAATATATAATGCGTAATGTGAATTATGGGTGGTTACTCCGTTATATACATGCAGTAGGTGCGTCTATGTTTTTTGTTGCTGTATATACTCATATTGCACGAGGACTTTATTATGGTTCTTATAAAAGCCCAAGAGAGCTCGTGTGGTTTTTTGGTCTATTCATTTTTATATTAATGATGGCTACTGCGTTCATGGGTTATGTGCTGCCATGGGGTCAAATGAGTTATTGGGGCGCAACAGTAATAACAAATTTATTTTCTGCAATACCAATTATTGGTGAATCTATAGTAAGGTGGATATGGGGTGGGTTTTCTGTAGGTGATCCAACTCTTAATAGATTCTTTGTTTTGCATTATTTATTACCATTCGTAATAGTGGGTGTTGTGATTATCCATATTATGGCTTTGCACATCCATGGCTCAAATAATCCTAGAGGTATTGAAGTGAAATCTAAGAACGATACAGTTCCATTTCACCCATATTATACCGTGAAAGATTTTGTAGGGTTTGGTGTTTATTTTATAGTATTTGCTTATTTTGTGTTTTACCAACCAAACTATTTAGGGCATCCAGATAACTATATAGATTCTAATCCAATGGTAACTCCAGAGCATATTGTTCCAGAATGGTATTTTTTACCTTTTTATGCAATATTGCGTGCGATACCAAGTAAGCTAGGTGGAGTAATAGTAATGTTTAGTGGAATATTAATCTTATTCTTATTGCCATGGCTTGATCATTCGAAGGTGAAGAGTGCAAAATATAGACCATTATTCAGAGTTATGTATTGGGTGTTTATTTTTGATGTTATAGCTCTAGGGTATATAGGAGGGCAGCCCCCAGAAGGAATATATGTATTTTTAGGCCGTCTTGCTACTTTTTATTATTTTACTCATTTCTTATTTATACTTCCATTTGTGAGTAAATATGAGAAGGCTTTACCAATACCAAAATCTATTAGTAGTAAAGAATGATTATATTTTTTAGAAAGGTAATTTTATTATATGTGGGTCTTTTTGCTGCTGTCAGCATTGCGTCTGATGCAAAGAAACCTCAAGATATGAACTGGTCTTTTGATGGTGTGTTTGGTTATTTTGACAGGCAATCTATACAAAGAGGATTTCAAGTTTATAGAGAGGTATGTCAGGCATGTCATTCTGTGAAATATGTTTCTTACCACAACTTAGAGCAGATAGGTTTCTCGAAAGAAGAGATCAAAGCTATATCTGCTGATTATACTGTAAAAGATGGCCCTGATGATTCAGGTGAGATGTTTGATAGACCAGCTATGCCTAGTGATAGATTTGTAGCTCCGTATCCAAATGACAATGCTGCAAGAGCTGCAAATAATGGTGCTCTTCCTCCTGACTTATCTTTGATGGTTAAAGCAAGACCAAATGGAGCAAATTATATATATTCAATTTTAACTGGATATATAGATCCGCCTGAAGGTGAGACTGTTCCAGAAGGAATGCATTATAACCCATATTTTCCAGGTAAACATATAGCTATGACTCCTCCGCTAATGGAAGGTATGGTGACATATTCAGATGGGACACATTCAAGTGTTGAGCAAATGTCTAAGGATGTAGTCAATTTCCTTCAGTGGGCAGCAGAGCCAGAAATGGAACAGCGTAAGATTATGGGTGTAAAGGTTATATTATATCTTATCGCATTTACTATAGTATTTTATCTAGTGAAGAGACGTATTTGGTCTAAGGTTATATAAATGTTAGGAATATCTTTTTCTGAGTTCATAATAGTTGCTATAGTTGCGTGTATAGTAATTCGTCCAAAAGATGTCCCAACCGTTATAAAATTCTTCAAAGTTTTATATAAAAAATTCATGAGACTGAAAAAAGAATTCTTCTCTTATTATCAAGAGTTCCATGATGAAGTTCTCGAAGATGAGAGTGAATATATAGTGGATCAGCAAGGAGTTCCTCAAAAAGTCTATGATATATCAGACCTAAAAGACAAGTCTATTTCTTCTAGAATCAAGGACAAGCCAAAAGAGAAAGTATCTGAGAGAATATAAAGTTCCTTTAAGTGATATTTACTTTTGTTAATATTTGCGTTAAAAGTATCTCTGTAATTTAGAGGAGAAATACTGTGACCACAGATATTCAATATAATAATAGTGACAAATATAGACCACTTGACTTAATTACTGCAATAATAAGGGATAAACCTGAGGAGGTAAAAAAGGTATTAGATGCTGGAGTAGATCCTAATGAGCCGTCTAGCATTCAAGTAGTAAATGCGCATTCTAAATACCCAATTATATCTGTTTTCAAAAGCTGCAGCAAAAATATTGATCAGATTCTGAATCTGCTGTTCAATTATGGCGTAAAAATTTCGAAAGCACCTCCAAGAGAAGTTGCGGAAATTATATCTTCTAGTCATATCAATTTTGAATATATATATAAAGACAGTCATATTACAGATATTCCTTTCGCAGAAGCGTATGCTGAGGTGGGAGTGTTTTATCCTCCTGGTGATTATTTTTCAATATTTATCCAAGAAGATAACATAAAAAAAGCAAAATTTTTATTGGGTAATTCTAATATAACATCTTCTATTGAGAATGTAATATATGAAAAACATAAATTCTATAACTCAGTATTAATAGAAGAGGGGTTAACTCAAAATAGAACATTTATTACTGAATCTGCTGTTAAAAATTTTCATGCACCTATGCAAGAAGATTTAAAAATACCAAGAAAAATACACCATATTTGGTTACACTTCTTGAATCTGAAGGAATTATAGTACGTGAGATAGATTACCTTACTGATTGCCTTTTATGTGATTTAATAGAAGAAAAAATCTCTGAAAAACTTTGGGGAATGGCTTCAGATATACTTCGTGTGGAAATTATGAAGCAAGAAGGTGGTTTATATATGGACCTTAATTATATCTTGGTTCGTTCTCTAGAGCCAGAGATGCATAAATTTGACTTTTTTACTCAGAGTTTTGGTGAGATATATATAGATAATTTTTTCTTTTGCAGTGCACCAAACCATCCGATTTTATATGAGTGGCTAAATAATATTATTCAGAAATTCACAAACCCACCACAATATATTCAAACAATAATAGATGAATTAAGTACTAAAGAAATGACAGATATGATGACTGCAAATCCTTCTTTTATTTCCTATCATAAGGCTTGTAATAAGGATGGTAATGTTGATGTAATCTTTCCTATGAATTGTGAAACTTATGCTGTTACTGAAGATGGTAATCTTGTGGATTCATTATTTATGTATACATTAGATGGAGTAATAGAAGAGAGAGGGTTCTGCCTAAATCTTAATGAAGGTGCCTTGGGTTATATGTTTGAGAAAAAAGGACCTATTGATCTGGATAAGGAAATTTATGATCTATACGATGTTCCTCAGTGCCTAGGTAAAGATCTGACCTTTGGTGATGATGGTAATAATGGTCTAACATGGTTATAAGGTTTTTATGATAAAGCCTTATAAAATATTAATTACTAATAATCTCCATGGACACAATCTTATCTGGGTCATCAACCATGCCGTTATCAGCGCTATCACCTTTCTTAACTTGGTCAACATGCTCCATGCCGTCGGTTACTCGGCCAAATACTGTGTATTGTCCATCTAAGAAATTTGAGTCTTCCAGAACAATAAAAAATTGGCTGTCTGCACTATTTGGGTCTTGTGCTCTTGCCATAGAGACAATGCCACGAACATGAGGTTCTTGAGAAAATTCTTCTTTCAAGTTTTGCCCTGATCCTCCAGTTCCATTACCTAGCGGGTCACCTGTTTGTACCATAAAACCATCTATAACACGGTGAAAATTCAATCCGTTATAGAAACCTTCTATTGTCAGTTCTTTAATTCTAGCGACATGATTCGGAGCTAATTCAGGTAGAAGCTGAATAGTGACATCTCCTGTTTTAAGGCGTAATAAAATTTTATTATCATTATTGTCTGCATTACTTGTTGTTGAAGTCATAATTAATACCCATAAAATTAATAATAGTTTTTTCATAATAATCGGTTAGTTTTTGACAAGCTTAAGCATATGCATGTGGTTTTTTAAATATTTACCAGTTATGCTCTCTTTGCTTTTTATAATATCATAAGGGCTTCCAGAGGATACAATAGTTCCACCTTTGTTTCCACCGCCAGGTCCTACATCAATAATATAATCTGAAGTTTTGATCACATCCATATTATGTTCGATAACTATAACTGTATTACCCATATCTACCAACTTATGTAGCACTTTGAGAAGTTTGCTTATGTCGTCTATATGCAAACCTGTAGTCGGTTCATCTAATATATAAACGGTTTTTCCTGTTGAACGTCTTGATAGTTCTTTAGCAAGCTTTACTCTTTGAGCTTCACCACCAGAAAGAGTTGTAGCTGATTGACCAATTTTTATATATCCCAAACCTACATCTTGTAGAGCATCTAATTTTTCTCTGATGGCTGGAATTTTCTCGAAAAACTTCTTTGAATCATCTACTGTCATATCAAGAACTTCTGATATAGATTTGTCCTTGTATTTAATTTCTAAAGTTTCTTTATTATAACGCTTTCCATTACATTCTTCACAAGGTACGTATACATCTGGTAAGAAGTGCATTTCAATTTTTATTAAACCATCACCTTTACAGTTTTCACATCTACCACCTTTTACGTTAAAAGAAAATCTAGATGCTGTGTAACCACGTGCTTTTGCAGTTGGCAAACCAGTAAACCAATCTCTTATATGATTGAAAGCTCCTGTGTAAGTCGCAGGGTTTGATCTTGGTGTTCTCCCTATTGGAGATTGGTTAATATCAATAATCTTATCTAAATACTCTACGCCAGAAATAGAGCTGTAATGTGTAGCAGCTTGCATGCTTTGTTTGAGTTTAAATGCAATGGCTTTATATATAGTATGTATAATTAGACTTGATTTACCACTACCTGAAACACCAGTTATTGATGTGAAGGTTCCCAAAGGAATTTCTACAGATACATTTTGCAGATTATTTAAATGAGCTTTATTAAGCTTTAGAGTTTTGCCTTCATGTCCTTTTCTTGGGCTTTCGGGTGGTTTAATGTATTTCTTCCCATTTAGGTACTGTCCTGTAATGCTGTTAGGATTATTTTTAATATCCTCTGGGGTTCCCTCTGCTATGATATGACCACCATGTATTCCAGCGCCTGGACCCACATCAATAACATGGTCAGCAGCTAATATAGTTTCTTCATCATGCTCTACTACTATTACGCTATTGCCAATATCAGTAAGGTTGCGTAAAGTTTTGATTAGTTTTTCATTATCACACTGGTGCAGTCCGATAGATGGTTCATCTAAAACATATAAAACACCGGTTAGACCAGACCCAATTTGAGATGCTAATCTAATTCTTTGTGATTCACCCCCGGAAAGGGTTCCAGAATTTCTTGAGAGAGTTAAATAATCTAGTCCAACATTAATCAAGAAATTCAATCTTTCGCTAATTTCTTTGATGATTTTTGATGCAATGCTATTTTGTGTAACAGTCAGATCTTTCGGAAGATCTTCAAACCATTTTATTGCTTCGGAGATGGTCATGCTTGAGATATGTCCTATATGCTTGTTAGCTATTTTGATGCATA
>JAHZKS010000046.1 GCA_022600235.1 Alphaproteobacteria bacterium
ATCTAATATCAATTCATACAAATCTTAATTTCATTTTATCGTGATAGTTTTTGATAAAGTAGGTATGCATTTTGGCAAGAAGCTCTTGTTTGATAATGTAAACCTTGCACTAAAGAAAAATAAATATGGTCTTGTTGGTGCTAATGGTGCTGGTAAATCTACTTTATTCAAGCTGATTCTTGGAGAAGAAGAAACTAGTGAAGGTGAGATAGTTACTCCTAAAGACACTGTAATTGGTTCTTTGAAGCAGGATCAATTTAAATTTCAGAATGATAGAGTTTTAGATGTTGTGTTACAAGGTAAGCCAAAATTGTGGGCTGCTATGAAAGAGCAAGAATTACTTGCATCTAAAGAAGATATTACAGAAGAAGAATGTTACAAGATAGGTGAGCTATCTGAGGTAATAGCAGCAAATGAGGGTTACGAGGCAGAATCAACTGCTCAAACTATCCTTAGCGGTCTTGGAGTAGGTGAGAAGGACCATTTTGTACAGCTTCACCAATTATCTGGCGGATATAAATTGCGAGTGCTTTTGGCGCAATGTCTATTTGGTAACCCAGACATCTTACTGCTTGATGAGCCAAACAACCATCTTGATATATTATCTATACAGTGGCTTGAGAATTATTTGATTCACAGATTTAAAGGAATTTTGGTTTTGGTTTCGCATGATCATGATTTCCTAAATAATGTATGTGATCATATATTAGATTTAGATTATGGAGAGATAAATCTATATTCAGGTAATTATGATTTCTTTGTGAAGGAGAAGGTGCGAATTATAGAGCAAAAGGAGAAAGAAAGGCTTGGGGTTGAAAAATATATAGATAAACAAAAGAAGTTTATTGAAAAGTTTAGAGCTTCTGCTTCTCGTTCCAAGCAGGCTTTGTCTAGAGAAAAACAATTAGATAAGGTTGATTTGCCAGAAGTTAAGAATACCTCTAGAATAGCTCCTAAGTTTTCTTTTAGTCAGAAAATGAAGACTGGTAAGGAAGTAATGAGTATAGATGATCTTTCTAAGTCTTTTGGAGAAAAGAAGTTATTTCAAAATGTATCCTTCAAAATTATGAGAGGAGAGAAGGTAACAATCTTGGGTAAGAATGGTATAGGTAAATCTACTTTAATAAAAAGCATTTTGGGTGTTGTAAAGCCTACTAATGGTAGTGTGGAGTGGGGGCACAATATAATAAAATCTTATTTCTCGCAAGACCACCATGATCTTGTAAAAGGTAATATGACAGCAGAGGAATGGCTCTCCAGCGATACTAAAATATCTGAGATTGCCACCATACGTGGTACATTAGCAAGAATGCTATTTCGTAAGGACGAGGTAGAGAAAAACCTATCTGTGCTGAGCGGTGGTGAAACTGCTCGTTTGCTTTTTGCAAGCCTCATTCTGCAGCATGGTAATGTAATGCTTCTAGATGAGCCTACAAACCACCTGGATCTTGAAAGTAGAGTGGCATTGGCAAAATCTTTAAAAGAATTTGAAGGCACAGTTTTATGTGTGAGTCATGATAGAAGTTTTGTATCTACTCTCTCTACTAGAATTATTTTTGTACACGAAAAAGGATATGTAGATTTCAAAGGAACATATAAAGATTTTATAGTGAAATACAGCAAGTTTTTTGAAGAAGGTGGTTAATATTTCTAAGGCATTTTGTGGAATCTGCATATATTCGCGGAAGATACGCCAGATACAGAAGAGCTAGGTGCAGTTTCAGATAGGCAATCTATGTAATTTTTATTGCAAGTATCTGCATTAATATATCCATTATTTGAGCCATTTATTTTACTGCAGAAAGATTGGTAGGTTGTGCATTGGTTTCTCATGTCAGCAGCTTCTTGTTCTGAAACAGCATTCTTATCTCCTTCATCTCCTGATGCTTGAAAGTCATTACAATTTTCAAATTCAAAAGGCATTATATCAACGCATATACCTTCTTCTAATGGGTTTTTAGGGCGTATTTGTTTTCCAGGAGCTAGCTGACAGGGGTTCGTGTTATCTTGGGATGAAGAATTGCAGCATTTTCCACTATCTAAAGGAAATCCATCGCTTTTCGGTGGTATAGCTCTGTTGCTTATTTTTTTGCTTACAGGAGCAGTTGGGTCTAGTGCTTCATTTGTGCATACAATGTGCGTAGGGTCACTTGATTCATAACCAACTAGGCAGAATTTATTAGCACCGCTCTTGTATGTGCTACCGCTATAATGCAAGCCACCGTAATATTGGCATGGAGTGTTTCCTGTTTTAGTATATTTATTATTATTTTTATCGTAATACGGTATGCACATTGTTCCATCTGATGAAGTAGGGGCATCATAGTTATTATTTGTTTCCATAGATCTAAATGAACTTTGGGCTTTTTGATTTTTATTGAATATAAAATTTTTCCCATTAGTAGTAACTGACATACAGTAATTATTTAAATTATTTATCGCATTATTTGAGTCACAAAATGTTACTTGAGGTTTATCCATATTTGGTCTTGAGAAACAGTAAGGACTAGAAGAGCTACAGGTATTGCCAGAAGTGTTACCGATTTGTTCTTCTATGCAGTAGCTTCCAGAATCATCTTCACTTGTGCATGTTCTAAATATTCTACTTGAACCATAATTATCTGTAATAATAGATTGGGATGATCCATTTTGTTTGCTAAAATCAAAGCATAAATCTTGAAATTCAGCTAAATTATATCCATAAAACTGCAAAGGAGTGACTTGAGGTGCAGATGTCCACCTTGTTTGTGTTTTTGTAGATTGTACAGTTTTTGTATATATAGCTTCTAGATATCCAGTGTCATCAATAGATGCTAGAGCATGTGAACTAATGCTGTTTGCATCGTTCTGAGATATTGTTATACATCCAGGGTCATTAGGTTTTTCGGAGCAAAGTGGTAAAAGTCTAGTCGTGTAATTAATGCTACTAGGCATAGAAATATGTTTCTCAAAAGTTACTCGTGCACAAGGTTTAGAATATGTGCTATATCCTGTATTTACAGGCTCTCCACACAAGTCTGCATTTGTGTATTTTTCATTGCAAACTGGTAAAAATAAAGGGGTTTGTGGTGCTGAAGAAATCTGGTTTGAACAAAATGGTGGAGGAGATGGTGGAAGAGGAAACGGAAAACAAGCCTTTGTACCTTTTTGTGGGTAATCTGCTATTCCTCCAGTTAGAGAGTGGCTTATACAATGGTCTAAATCCATTAAAGCATCCATTGCTGGATATTCCTGATCCATATTAACATATTTTTGCTTCCTGCTAAGTTTGGTAACACAATCTGAGAAAGCCCATGTTAAGGCTTGGCTTTCGTAAATAAGGCATATACCAGGTGCTTTTCTACTTGCGGAGTGGTTGCAAATATCTTGATATCTCTTTGTAATTGGGTGGTCATCTCCATATACATTATAATTATCACAGGTATGTTTGCTATTTCCAATTATTGCATAATATTTGAATACATGAGTTGAGTGGGTATCTCCACCTCTAACTGAGAAGTTGCTTCTATCTGATATTCCTAAACCACATCCATCATATTGTCCTTTTATCATTGGGTTAAACCATGTGTTTGGACCTCCATCAATATCGGTGTCTAGTGGGTACCCGTGATGATGTATATATATATCTGGAAAACTACAAGCGATAGATTCTGTGCATAGCAAAATTAATAAAGTCGTTACGTATAGCGCTTTTAGGAGTGCACTTTTAATGTAGTACATAAAATATCTTTTACTTTGTCATTTTAAAGTGTGCAATATTAGGAAAGCTAAATCAATGAATTATCACAACGAGATTGTAATAAATAAAAAAAGAAGGAAATATTGTCAATTTGATGCAAAATATTCCAAATTCCTCTTATGAAGATACAAATAAATCTATGAGCAGATCTATATATTGAAATACAGATACTATTGATTTTATACTTTGAATGTACTTGGTGATCTTAGGATTTTTTAGTTTGATAAAACATTTTTTAAAATTTTGCATAACTCTACTGCTTGCTCTATTGCTTGTTGGTTGTGATAGTCATGTTGAGTGTATAGAAGCAGACGATTGGGGTCAGCAGGTGCATTATAATATTTCAGGTAGAAATAACGAAAAATTTGTAGAACAACCAGATCATACTCAAATAGGTCAATGGAACAGCTCAGGTCTTGTTCTAGACGGTAACAACATAGTAGCAGTAGTTAAAAATTCTCAGACTGTTCAGTCGAATAGATCATGTGATGCGAAAGCTGGTAAATGTTCAAATGCTAGAGGTGGATATTGTCCTAAAAACACCTGGGTTGCTTGGTTTAACTCTTGGAGTGGTGAATATCCAGTATGTACTTATAAAGATAATTACTGGTGTCCTACAAGTGTTAGTGCAAATGGAGATGTTCCGGTAAATGAGATACCGTGTTTATTCAATAGGGGTATTGGTTTATTTGCTGTTATATCAGAATCTTATAAAGTAGCTCCGGATATGATAGATCCATTTAATGGCAGTCATGTATGTAGCCAAGATAATATTAGCGAGTGTTATCTTCATGTTGGTGAGCAGGCGAAGAATCCACCATTTTACGATAATTATTGTCCGGCTGCAGGTTTTATGTTGGAGCCACCTAACAAGTGCGCCAGTGGAGAATATCAGTGTGGGATAAATTTTAAAATATTAGATAGATATTATTTGGATAATACTGGTAATTATAAGGTGGTATTTAAACAGGGGGTAAAGCATAAGTCTCATGGTGTAATAAGTAAATTTGCCAAAAAAGTTACAGGTATCATATGTCAAAGCACAAAGTCAATATATAAAAGTATAGTTCAAGAAAACTCGTATAGAAGTTATATAAGAGCATTGTTGATTATGTTTATGGCATTTCTTGGAGTCGGATTTTTAATTGGTGTTTTAAATATGACTCATAATGAACTACTAGTTATTATTCTAAAGATGGCTATTGTTCTACAAGTTTCAACTTCAACAACTAGTTGGGAGTTTTTTAATGAGAATTTTTTCTCATTTTTCACTAACGGAGTTGGTGAAATTACAGGAATTCTATTTGGGCAAGGAGCACAATCCGGCCCTGGTGCAAATATTGGCTTAGGAGAGGCTGGGGATTGTGCAGCTAATATTGCTGGGATTCAGGCATTTGATGAAGCCTTGGATAAATTATTTTCTTATGACACTACAAGAAAAATTTTGAGTCTTATGGTTTGGAAAATATACGGTTTTCTTTTTGTTGCAGCTCTATATATAGCAATTGTGATAATAGTATACGCTATGATAAAAGCGATATTATTCTTCTTTATGAGTTATCTTGCTTTATCTATAATTATTGTTTTGGCTCCTATATTTATTCCTTTCATGCTATTTAAGCTTACAAAGGCCTTTTTTGATAACTGGCTTAAGCAGCTTATAAGTTACTTTATTCAGCCAATAATCGTATTAACATTCGCATTTTTTATGATTACTCTTCTCATGAATCAGTTACAATATCTGATTGGTTACAGGGTGTGTTGGAAGGAGTGGTTTGAAATACCAGTAATTGATATTAAGTTTTATGCTTGGCAGTCAGATTATAGCAAGCATATGAAAGGCTGTATCCCAACACCAAATGCTATCATGAAAGAAGATGTTGAAGGGACGTACAAGATAGTTGATGCTCCTGGTCCAAATTCTTGTGGGTCTGGAGGGAGTTTAAAATATTCTGGAATGTGCGATCCATATATGTGCTACGAGCAAAGGTACCTAGGTTTCCCTTATCTTGATCCTACAGATGAAATTGATGCTAATAGAATTAATGAGTTGCAACAAAATCATTTAATTAGTTTTACAGATATAATCGTATTATTCATGATGCTGTGGTTTGTTGTGAAATTCAATAGTTTGGTTCCGGCTATCGCAAAACGTTTAGCGGGTACTCCAGGATCTCAAGCTGATATGGCTGAGGCAGCAGGGGGTATGGCAAAAGGTCTTGGTAAGGTTGGATTAAAAGTAGCAGAGACTGCTATAAATCCTTTATACAAAAAGATGAGAGGAGGAAAAACTATACGAGAAGATATTACTTCCATTAAGAAAAAAGTCTTAGGAGTAAAAGATGGAGAGAAAGAGACTAAAAAGAAAAACCTACAAGAAGAAAGAGATCAATTGATGGAAGAGATGCGAGCAGATGCTACGAATACAAAAGTTTCTTTGGAATCAAAGGCAAATAAAGCAAAACGTATTAGACAATTAGATGATAAAATAGAGGATTTACAAAAAGCAATTGATGCGGGTGCAGATGGTAGCGATATGTCTAGATCATTCTTCGCAAGATCTTCAAAGGCTGGTAAAGCTCTCGTAGGGGGAGCAGAGAATGTTGCTAATGCTCCTGGTGATTTAGTTGGAAAGGCAGCAAAAACTGTAGCTAAAGCACCTGCAGATGCAGTAATAAAGCCAACTAAATATCTTGCTAAGAAAACTTTAGGGAAGCCATATAATGCTATTAAGGATAAAGTAATGAAAAGAGTTACAAGGAAGCCGATAGATAAGCCGTAAAACTACATTATTTCTTATCTGTAAATGGGTTTTTCCCTTTTGCTTTTACAAGCTTAATCGGGACTCCTTCTAAAGAAAAACTATCTCTAAGATGAGCGGTTAGATAATACATATAACGTTCGGGTAATTCTTCTGGTCTGTTCACAAATAATTGGAAAACAGAAGGCCCGCAGCTTATTTGGTTTATATATTTTATTTTTATTCGCGTGCCAGAGTTAGACATTGGAGGTTGGTGCTCTTCCATCGCGCTCTCAAGCCATTTGTTTAGTTGAGATGATGGGATTTTTTTATACCAGAGCTCATATTGTTTGAGTGCTTGATCTAGTATTTGATTAATATTAGATTTCTTAAGTGCAGATATATATATTACGGGTAAAGTTTTTATATCTGATAGTTTCTTGTTTATAAGGTATGCGATTTCCTCTTTTACCTCTTTTAGAACTTTTGTATTTCTTATAGTATCTACTTTGTTTATTACCAGAATTATTGGTTTCCCTCTGTCTGATATTAAATTTGCTATTTTTAGGTCTTGGTTCTCAAGTAAATAATTTATATCTACCATTAACACTACTACATCTGAAGAAAACAGAGAATCTAGTGTCTTTCTTACAAATAATTGTTCTAAGCTATCTTTGCCTATATTTCTTTTCTTTCGCACACCTGCTGTATCTACAATTTCTATCTCATAATCTTTGTGATTTATTTTTACAGATACAGAGTCTCTTGTGATTCCTGGTACATCCCCAGTAAGTAATCTATCTTCGTTTATTAGGCTATTAATTAGAGTAGATTTTCCTACATTAGGTCTTCCCGATATAGATAATCTTAGTTTCTTTCTATCATCATCTTCTTCCTCTTCTGAGTCGTCTTTAGATAATTCAGACAGCATCTCATATACAGATGCAAGACCAGTTCTATGTTCGGCTGAGATTTTGCATATATTTTCATGTCCCAGTTTAAAAAAATCATCTAAATTTTCGTCTGTTAGTTTACTATCTGATTTATTCACTAGTAGCATTATAGGGGTATTCTTTTTTCGGATAAATTTTGATATATTAGCATCTTCTGAATGAAACCCTTCTTTTCCATCTACCATAAACAAAACAATATCAGACCTTTTTATTGCAGCCTCTGTTTTAGAGTTTATCTGCTTCTCAAGATCATTCAATTTAGAGGCAGTGTATAAACCTGCTGTGTCTATTACTTTAAAAGATATATCTCCTAATTCTCCTTGGGCTTCTTTATAATCTCTTGTGATTCCAGGGTAATTATGAATAATAGCCTTATGAAATTTCGTGAGTCTATTGAAAAGGGTTGATTTCCCTACGTTAGGTCTTCCTACTATTGAAACAGTAATCATAATTTTAATTTATTACAGATAAGGTGCCAGAATTACTCAGTAGATAAATTTTTTCATCTACAGATATAGCAGGAGAT
>JAHZKS010000047.1 GCA_022600235.1 Alphaproteobacteria bacterium
ATACTAGCATTAGTAATTTTTCAAGGTTCATACAATAGCTTATTGTATTTTGGTAAGTATACACCTTTTTATGAGCTAATAATCATTTTCTATTGGGCGATGTTTCTACCAAGAAGTGTTCCTCTCATTATTCTGGTTTTAATGGGATTATTTCGAGATTTTTTATTATTACACTACATAGGAGTGTCTGTTATATCCTTTGTTGCTTTGAAAATCATAGTTAGTAAACAATCGGTTCTTGTAAAAGATAGATCATTTTCAGCTATATTTATGCTTTTTGGTATTGCTATTTTTATTGTATGTATATTCAAAATATTTATTTTACTATTTTTATATGAAACTTCTTTTATGGCTTTTATTCAATTATTTGCTTTTAGGATTATGACAACTTTGATGCTGTATATACCAGCGCATTTTGTTTTTGCATCAATGAAAGAAAGAATGTTGGGATCAGAAGATGCATAAATTTAAGGATTTTAGAAGCTTAATTTTCTCTAGAAGGGCTTTTATTCTAGTAGCGTTGAAATGCGTTATTTTATTCTGCCTTGGTGTAAGGCTGTTTTTTCTGCAAATACTAAAATCTGATAAATATAAGACGTTATCAGAGAAAAACAGAATAAAATTCTTTCTAATAGAGCCAAAAAGAGGAGAAATAAAGGATGAAAGAGGTCTAACATTAGCAGAAAATAAACTTAACTATCAATTATATTTCTACAAACAGAGGAATCAAAAACATAAAAAAGTATTAGATGATATATTTAATCTTCTAAAGATAAAACAAGATGAAAGGAGTGCTATTATTAAGGAAGTAGACGATTCAAGTTATTTATATCCTGTTATGATACAAGATAGTTTGACATGGAATCAAATTGTGAAAATAGAATCTAATTCTTCCACACTTCCCGGAACATATATTAGCAAAGGCTATATAAGGTTCTACCCTATGAAAGAAATGCTAGCGCATGTGTTAGGTTATGTGGGTATTCCTACAAAGGAAGAAGTAAAAGAATATAATTTACAGCATGCTAGTGGTTTTCGTATAGGAAAAACAGGTGTAGAAAAGGTAAAGAATCCATACCTTATAGGTGAGTTTGGTATGAAAAAGGTTGAAGTTAATGCCTATAGGTCAGTTGTGCGTGAACTTGAGAAAGAACCAAGTACAAAAGGGAAAGATATTTCTTTAACGATCAATCAAAAATTACAGAATCATGCATATAATGTAGTGCGTAAAAATGGAGGGGCTGCTGTAGTAATTGACATAGAAAATGGTAATGTTTTATCGCTTGTTTCTAGGCCTTCATTTGATCCTAATAAGTTTTCTATGCCAATCAGTCATAAAGATTGGAGTAATATAATAAATAACAAGCGTTACCCTTTAAATAATCGTGCTATTGGAACATTATATCCACCAGGCTCTGTGTGGAAGATAATTTCTGGCCTTGCTATATTAGAGAGTGGTATAAGTGCAAATAAGAAAGTAGTTTGTTCTGGATCTACAAAAGTAGGAAACCAAGAGTATAAATGTTGGAAGAAATCCGGTCATGGGCCTATGGATTTGAAGAGCGCTATATATAATTCGTGCAATGTATATTTTTATGAATTAGGACAAAAAGCAGGAATTAATAATATCCATAAGGTAGCTGATATATTAGGGTTTGGTAAACAAACGGGTATTGAGTTACCTGGTGAGTCTGCTGGTATTAACCCAAGTAGGTGGTGGAAAGAAAAAACATATAATAATAGTTGGTTAATAGGGGATACAGTCAATACTTCTATAGGTCAAGGCTATAACTTGGTGACTCCTATGCAGCTAGCTACTATGAGTGCCAGAGTGGCGAGTGGATTAGGAATATCTCCAAAACTTTATTTGGGTGAACAGAAAGGGAATGAGTATGAAAAACTAAGTATTGCAGAGAAAAACTTAGAAATTATGAGAGATAGCATGAGCGGAGTGTTTAATAATAGAAATGGTAGTGGTTATAATATAAGAATTACTGAAAAAAAGTATAGGCTTGCAGGTAAAGCTGGTACAGCACAGGTCGTATCTCAAGATACTGTGCATAGTACAATTAGAAGCATTAGAAGTCATGCTATGTTTGCTGGTTACGCTCCAATTGATAATCCAAAATATGCTGTGGCTGCTGTAGCCGATAATGCAGGGTGGGGGATTAAAAATGCAGCTCCTATAGGTATAGATATTTTATATTTTGCGCAAACAGAATTGTAGTCTATAATACTTAATATATTTAAATATAATTTTTATGACAAAGAAGAATAATATCTCAAAAAGAGAGGCTTTAGAATTTCATTCAAACGGTATTCCAGGTAAAGTAAGTCTGTTGCCTACTAAGCCATTAATGACACAAAGAGATTTATCGTTAGCATATTCTCCAGGTGTCGCCTTTCCATGTTTAGAAATTAGCAAAGATCCGCAATTGTCTTATGATTACACAGCTAAGGCGAATTCTGTAGCTGTTATTTCTAATGGAACAGCTGTATTGGGGCTTGGAGATTTAGGGGCACTAGCCTCTAAACCTGTAATGGAAGGCAAGGCTGTGTTGTTTAAAAGATTTGCAGATATCGATGCTGTAGATATAGAAGTAGATACTAAAGATCCAGACCAATTTATAAATTGTGTTAGGTATTTAGGCCCTACTTGGGGTGGTATTAATCTTGAAGACATAAAATCTCCTGATTGTTTTATAATAGAAAAGAAACTTAGAGAATTAATAGATGTTCCAGTATTCCATGATGATCAACATGGTACAGCAATAATAGTTTTAGCAGCTCTAATTAACGCTGTATTTCTTACAAAAAAAGATTTTAAGAAAATAAAAATTGTTTCGAACGGTGCGGGAGCAGCTTCCTTAGCATGTATGGAGCTTTTGAGTGTTATGGGTGTTCCAAAGAATAATATAATCCTATGTGATTCTGGTGGTGTTGTATACAAGGGTAGAAAAGATGGAATGAACCCTTGGAAAGAAAAACATGCTGTTGAGACTAAGGATAGGTCATTGGCTGATGCTATGAGTGGTGCAGATGTATTTGTAGGGTTATCTGTAAAAGATGTAGTATCTCAAGATATGGTTAAATCAATGGCAAAAAACCCTATAATATTTGTGTTAGCAAATCCTGATCCTGAGATTAAGCCTGAGAAAATTAAGGAAGTGCGTGATGATGCAATTATTGCTACAGGTAGATCTGATTATCCTAACCAAGTGAATAATGTAATGGGTTTCCCTTATATTTTCAGAGGGGCATTAGACGTAAGAGCTAAAAATATTAATGATGAAATGAAAATAGCTGCGGCTAATGCATTAGCAGAGTTAGCAAGAGAACCAGTGCCCAATGAAGTTTCAGATGCTTATGGAGGTAAGGAACTAGCTTTTGGTAGTGAATATATTATTCCTGTGCCGTTTGATAACAGATTAATCCAGACTGTGCCTATAGCTGTCGCAAAAGCTGCTATAGAGAGTGGTGTTGCTAGAAAGAAAATAAAAGATTTTGATATATATAAGAATGAGCTAATCTACAGATTAAATCCAGCAGCAAACATGCTTAACATAGTGTTTGAGAAAGCAAGATCGAAAAGTAAAAGAATCATTTTTGCAGATGGAGAAGAGCCAGCAGTTATTAAAGCTGCAATGGCAATCTACGATAATGGTACAGGTATACCTGTACTTGTGGGTAGGGAAGAGAAAATTTTTGAGGCGGTAGATACTTTCTCGACTAGAGATTCTCTAAAAGGTATAGAAATTACTAATGCAAAACTTGCTAAAAATACTGATAAATACATCGAATTCTTCTATAAGAAGTTGCAAAGAAGAGGTATGTTGAAGCGTGATTGTGTAAGACTAGTGAAGGGAGATAGAAATATATTTTCTGCGTGTATGCTTGAATATGGAGATGGAGATGCATTAATTGCTGGTTATACTAGAAACTATAAAACTACCCTTGGAGATATATTTAAGGTCTTTAAGAACAAGAAAGGTGAAGAAGTATTTGGTCTGTCTATAATAGTAAACCCACACAAGACTGTATTTGTTGCTGACTCTACTGTAAATATCGCTCCATCCGCAGAACAATTAGCAACTATTGCTATTCAAAGCGCTGCTAAAGCAAAAGAGTTTGGTGAAATTCCTCGTGTTGCATTTCTTTCGTTTTCTAGTTTTGGTAGTTCAAAGACATATGAAAGGACTGTTAATATCAGAGAAGCAGTATCTATATTAGATAAGAACAAAAATATAGATTTTGAATATGAAGGAGAGATGTCAGTAGATGATGCACTTGATCCTAACATGAAAAATCAATATCCTTTCAGCAGACTATCTGGTCCAGCTAATATTTTGATTATGCCATCTTTGCATGCAGCTCATATATCTTCAAAAATGTTAAAAGAGCTAGGAGGAGGGGCATTTATAGGTCCTATGTTGCTCGGTTTTAGTAGATCTGTACAGATTTTACATACTGATGCTGCTGTAGAAGATATTATTAATATGGCTGCAATTGCAGCTGCATATAGTTGAATGTAGAGGTGAAAAATGGAGAAATTATTCGATACATCTGTAATAACTCAGTTTGATTTTTTTGTTCTAGCTGTGATAGGTGTTTCTATAATATTTGCATTCCTGAATGGTTTTGTGAAATCTCTATTTTCGTTTGTAGGTATGGTAATTGCAGTTGTGCTTGCAATGAAGCTTTCAGGTTTATTTTCTGCGTTATTCATAAAATACGTGATGAGTAACTCACTAGCAGTAGTGGTTAGTGCTATTATGCTATTAATAGTGTTTTTGTTTGTTCTATCTAGTATTAATGGAATTCTTTTAACTTTTATTAGTCCATTATGTGGTGGATTTATAGATAGATCTTTTGGTTTGATATTTGGGTTTATAAGGGGGTGTGTAATAGTATCATTTGTATTCTATATCATGGTTCTACTTATACCTGCTTTAGATGTAAAAGATAAATCTGATGTATTTGGAGATAACCTAAGATTGCCAAAGTGGGCTAGAAATTCAGAGACTTTAATTTTGCTTTCTAGGGGTGCAGATTTTATTTCTTCTATTGTTCCAAGTCATTTTAATGATTCATTGCAAAGATCTGTGATGGAGTCAAAAGATTCCAAAGGAGATTTCTCTATATCGCCAGATAGGATTGATAATATTAGAAGCTTAAATAAAATATTCAGTGTATTGCCAGAAGACGTAATGAATTCAATTCCACAAAAGGACCTGATTACGCTGCAAGATCATATGGCTCCTGCAAGGAAGAAAGTGAAGATACTGGAGAATATAGCAAAACGTTATCAAAGACATGTGAACAGCAAGACATATTATGGAAAAGATGTTGATAAAATTAACAAAGAATATCATGAAATAATATCATCTATAGAAGAAGAAATTAATAAGTATAATTCAATTATTGAAGATTAGTTTCTATATCTGAGACTTTTCTTTGATGAATATGTTGTAAAGAAAAGAGTCCCACAACAGTTTTGGCGATATATTTTTGCTTTTTAAATCAATCTCCAGTTCTGTGAGTTTATGTATAATATAGGTGATTCTTCTTGCGGTATAGGTCTGTAAACCTTTCTTAAAATATGGAATATTTTTAAAAAAAATTGGTGGTTTGATTGTATCTATAGCAAATTTTTCTGACATACCTTGTTTTATAAGAGTTTGAGCTTTCAAAAGTTTAACAAAATAATTTGCTATATTCCTTGAAATAGCAACTAAGTGTACACCGGAATCTGTGAGCTTGCTTATTTCTTGTTCTACTAGTGTAAAATTTTGCTCTATTATGCTATGGATCAAAGGGTCATAACTATTTTTTTCTGAGGGTGCGCTTATAATCTGCGATACCTCACTAATAGATATGCCACGATTCTCTTGTGCGTAATATAAAATTTTATCTATTTCAGATAATATTGATGAATGTTCACCTCTTAAGTTCTTTGCAATAAAATCAATCACATTATGATCTATAGAAAGCTTGCTCTCCATAGTTTTTTTTAGTAATAGAGCCTTAACAGACATTTCATTTGATGCGTAACAGTGTAATGCTGCAAGATTCTTATCTGTTTCAAATAGCTTTCTTGTGCTAGATGAGGGTGGTAGTTCTCCAGATCTGAATATTAATACATGCTGCGTTTTGGGTTCTAGTAGTATGGATTTTATTGATGAGTGAATAGATTTTGGTGTATTTTCAATGACAATAAATTTTCGTGTGTTTAGTAAATTCATTGAGAATAGCTCATGCTGTAAAATAGAAGGGTCATTATCTATTTCTTCATACTCTATTGTTATTTTTGAAAAGGAAGTATCTGATTGGTTTTCTAATACTTTTTTTTCTATAAAAGATATTTTATCTAAGACAAGGCTAGTATCACTACCAAAGATCAGTATTCCAGTATAACTATTGAAATCTTGTTCAAAGAATTTCTGCTCTTGTTTAGGAGGTACTTTCATTTGTTATATAATCGTTATTGAGTAACGCTATTATTATATAACTTTTTACTGATCTTGCTATTTCTTTTAGTGCATTATCATAAGCTTTATTTTTTTGAGAGAATGAAGAAAAAGAGGATAAATTCTCTTCATAGTTTGTTACGACTTTTATATTTCCCTCCTTAATTTTTTTATTATTCTTAATGTTATGCAATGCAAAACTAGCGTTTACTATCATCTCAGAATTTGCAATAGTACTATCTTTCTGAACTAAAGTTGGTTCTGAGAAATAGGCTAAATGTAGATCAAGAACAAAATCTTTTTCTGATTGAACATTGTTAGGGTTTAGTTCTGTTTCTAAGTAATGCCTCAGTATGTATTCTTTCTCTCCATTGATCTTTCCAAGTTCAACTTTTGTGAGTATAGAATCATGCTCATTATTAAATTTATGTAATGGAGTGAGAGAGCACCCAAAAAGGGTGAATAATAATATATAAGCAAATTTTTTTGTCATACTACGCAATTACTATGTTAACTAGTTTATTTGGTACATAAATAAATTTACGTACTTCTTTGTCTAATAATAGATTTTTTATTTTATCATTATCTAAAATTTTTGATTTTAACTCTTCTTCTTTTATATCAGCAGCAAATTCAGATACTAGTTTTAATTTACCATTCACCTGAATAGCAATTTTCTTTGTAGATTCTTTTGATGCAGACTCATCATATTGAGGCCAGGAC
>JAHZKS010000048.1 GCA_022600235.1 Alphaproteobacteria bacterium
AGATAGAGCGGAGAACCTCTTGTTTATCAAGACTCTTAAAGTTAGCATCAAATAGCTTCTCAGCCTTATTAGAATAAAATAACGCAATCTTTTTTGATTCATTGAAAATATCATATTTTTCTATACATTTTACCAACAGCTCAAAATCACCTTCATTTTTCTCGCCGTTTTTAAATAGACGTTTGATAAATTCTCTTTCACCTAAGTCACAAACCTTGTTAAGAAGTATTATTGGTAGCGTCACCTTACCCTCCTCATAGTCTTTACCAAGCTCTTTACCTAAGTTATCTGATGTATAATCTAGGATGTCATCCATTATCTGGAATGATATACCCATATTTATACCAAACTCATACGATGCTTGTTGTAAATCTTTATTCTGCTTTGATATCACTGCTGCTGTTTCGCATGCTACAGCAAACAACTCTGCAGTTTTTGACTGAATCACATCAATATACTCACTTTGATCTAATTCGATATTGCGGAGATTATTCAACTGCTTTACCTCTCCTTCAGAAATAATTGCAGCTGCCTTAGAAAGAATATTTAGCACCTCTATAGAATTCGTAGCAATCATTAACCTAAATGCTTGGCTAAACAAGAAATCACCTACAAGTATAGCATATTTATTAGTCCACTTTTTGTGAACCGCCTCCTTTCCACGCCTAATATTGCTTTCATCTATCACATCATCATGCAATAAAGTAGCTGTATGAAAAAACTCTATAGCAGCACCAATTTTAATATGACCATCTCCTTGATATCCAAATACATTCGCAAAAATTAGATTAAGCAAAGGCCTAATACGCTTACCTCCTGCTGATATTACATAATTACCTATAACCTCTATAGATTTATCATGTTCAGATAGTGTATTAAAAATTAATTTATCTACTGAAGCGAGGTCTTTCTCTACAACCTCATGTGCACGGTCTAAAGATAAAATGGACATTATTTATTGTTCCTGTTTACTATAAACATATCTACTCTTCTGCTTTTAGGATTATTATCCACTGTATCAAAAGAGACCAAAGGATCGAATTCACCATAAACAACAGATTTAATTTTTATATTGTTACGATCAAGAACTCCAGAACCTTCAAGTGCCTTCTTTATAGCATTTACTCTGCGGCCTGCAAGCTTTTTATTATATTCAATCTTTCCAACTTTATCAGTATAGCCGTACAGAAACACATCAACATTACTAACTATAGAAAGGCTATGAATCATTTCATTTACTCTTTTTACAGCCTCATCTTCAATTTTTGCGCTATCAAATTTAAAGTAAACACTATTTGCTGTGTTTGCATAATCAACAAAATCCTCTCTTTGCTCAAATGAAACATGTTCTTCAGTAATGGAACAAGAAACTAATAAAAAAAGAATAAAAATTAAGCTTTTATGTTGCATATAAAATTAAGATCAAAGTAGTATACAAACACTATTGTATAAGCCATACAATAATTTTCAACTCAAATCGTTAATACTAGTGCCAGATTTATTATTAGAAAATAAATATAAAAATCATGTAATTGCTGGCATAGACGAAGTTGGAAGAGGATCTTGGGCAGGACCGCTAGTTGCTGGTGCTGTAATATTAAAACAAGGAACACCAATTGAAGGCATTAATGATTCAAAAAAACTCACTCCTAAAAAGCGAGAGATATTAAGCAAATCTATTCTAAAACACCATATATCTTCCATAGGATCTGTGTCAGCGCATGAAATTAATAATATAGGGCTTAGCAAAGCAATCTATTTAGCAATAACACGTGCCATAGAATCAATATCTATAAAACCAACATTACTTCTAATAGATGGTAATTATACTTATGATTTTGGCATTAAAACCATAAATATACCGAAAGGAGATTCCAAAAGTATATCAATAGCTGCTGCATCTATAGTTGCTAAAGTTTACAGAGATAATTTTATGAAGAATCTTGCATTAAAACACCCAGAATACGCTTGGCATAAAAATGTTGGATATGGCACCCTGCTTCATATGGAAGGACTAAAAACTTCAGGAATCTCTAAATATCACAGAGTAAATTATAAGCCAATACAGCAAATACTCATTGACAACCAATCATAAATATCAATACTTTCTATAATCATTCACATGAGAGGATTATGACTAACACCACTATCACTGTTGCGTATGGAGATGGAATAGGACCGGAAATAATGGAAGCGGTTCTATTAATATTAAAAGAAGCAAAAGCAAAAATAGATATAGAT
Source organism: Alphaproteobacteria bacterium (assembly GCA_022600235.1). Taxonomy (GTDB): domain Bacteria; phylum Pseudomonadota; class Alphaproteobacteria; order Rickettsiales; family JABSSG01; genus JAHZKS01. Next base: position 2,242 of record JAHZKS010000048.1, read on the forward strand.
ACTATTGAAGTTGGAGAAGAATTATATAAGAAAGGATTTAGCTCAGGACTCACTCCAGAAGCTTTAAAAACTATACAAAGAAATAAAATATTTTTAAAAGCCCCTATAACAACGCCACAAGGTGATGGCTATAAAAGTCTTAATGTTACAATAAGAAAACAGTTTGGATTATATGCGAATCTAAGACCATGCCTTTCCTTACACCCTTATGTTCCTACAAAACATCCAGACCTAGATATAGTAGTTGTTAGAGAAAATGAAGAAGATTTATATGCAGGCGTTGAATATAGAAGCACCAGGAATGTGTATCAAGCACTAAAACTTATAAGCAGAACTGGGTCTGAGAGTATTGTGAAATTTGCTTTTGATTACGCAGAAAGAAATAATAGGAAGAAAGTTACATGTTTGTCTAAAGATAACATAATGAAATTCACTGATGGAATATTTCACAAAGTTTTTGATGAAATATCTGAGAATTATAAAAATATTGAAAGCGAACACTACATACTAGATATAGGAACCGCAAGAGTTGCAGCAAGACCTGAAAACTTTGACGTTTTGGTAACTTCTAATCTTTATGGAGATGTAATCTCTGATGTTGTAGCAGAAATATGTGGATCCGTAGGAATGTCTGGCTCTGCAAACATTGGGAGAGAATGCGCGATGTTTGAAGCAATACATGGATCAGCTCCTAAAATGGCAGGGAAAAATACCGCAAACCCTTCAGGTTTACTTAATGGAGCAATAATGATGCTCGTTCATATTGGACAACCAGAAACTGCTGAATTAATACATAATGCATGGCTCAAGACCATTGAAGATGGAATGCATACAAAAGATATATATAGAGAAAATGTGAGCAACACAAAGCTTGGCACCCATGAGTTTGCAGAAGAAGTAGTAAAAAGATTAGGTCAATCTCCAAGCAAATTAAAACCTGTCAAATACAACAAAGATAACAATGCATACAAAGACAACCAGATAAAGCCTACCCCTTACAAAGAGAATAAAGAACTAGTTGGAGTTGATGTATTCTTAGATTGGCAAGGTAAGCTAGATGATTTAGTAAAATTAATGGAAAAAGCTGCTAACAAAGACTTTAGATTACATTTTATCTCAGTCAGAGGCTTAATGGTTCATCCATCTAATGCAGACATTCGTCCTAATATATCACACACAGATCATTGGCGAATAAGGTTTTTTGGAAAAAATGATTCAAAATTAATAACCCATAAGAAAATCACAGAACTTCTTAACAATATAGATACACTGTCTATAGATTTTATAAAAACAGAAAATCTTTATACATATGATGGCGAAATAGGATTCACGCTAGCACAAGGGGAGTAATAAACAATCGTTGATACTGCTCAATGATCGTATTATACCTGCTTAAAGTTTTAGTTAATTAAAAAAACTATGGAAAAAGGACAGATCCTAGCACTAGAAGATACAAGTTCTGCAGGAGCAACAGCAGAACAACACGAAGATCCGTAATCTAGCTATTCACTATCACTAATGCAGGCCTGATTAACCTACCTTGCAATATATATCCAGCCTGCGTAACCTGAAGTATAGTATTAGAAGCATGATTAGCATCTTTTTGCTGAGAAATCGCTTGATGATAGTTATGATCAAACTTTTCTCCAATCTTTGGTGATATTCTTTCTATCCCATACTTTTTGAAAACGCGAACAAATTCATTTCTTGTCAACTCTACACCTTCTAATATTTGAGATACAGCTGGTTCAGATTTTTGTTCTTCAGTAACATGATCGGTAGAGCGATATAAATTTTCTAATACATCTAAAAGATCTTTTGCAAAACCAGATACAGCATACTTATGTGCAGCATCTAAATCTTTTTCAGATCTTTTTTTGATATTTTCACTTTCTGCAACTGCCCTTAAGAAATTATCTTCAAACTTTTTTGCTTCAACTTTTGAGTGCTCAATTTTTTGCTCTAACTCTTTTATTCTTGCATCCAAGCTCTCACTTTTTTGCTTTGCACTGTTCATTGAGTCAGCTTTGTCTTTTTTCTTAGCTACAGGAGCTTGCTTCTTTTTATCTGCCATATTCTATTAGATAATCAAATTAAAGTAATAAATCTCTACCATTCATAGTATAATTTATGTATTCTTTGTTAGATTTTCAAGGTTAACTTATAAAAAATAATATGGCTAGACATTCTGGAAGAAAAAATAATGAATTACGTAATATAAAAATTGAAAAAAATTTCAATCCTTATGCAGAAGGATCCTGCTTAATAACATCTGGCGGCACAAAAGTTATATGCACAGCATCTGTAGAGGAAAGCTTACCTCCATTTTTAAGAGGCAGAGGTCAAGGATGGGTTACTGCTGAATATGGAATGATACCAAGATCAACTCATTCACGAATGAGAAGAGAAGTAACTTCTGGTAAACAATCTGGACGCACACAGGAAATACAAAGACTTATAGGAAGATCACTAAGATCTATAGTAGATTTAAAAAAATTAGGAGAAAGACAAATAACTATAGATTGCGATGTAATACAAGCAGATGGCGGTACAAGAACAGCAGCAATCACAGGAAGTTTTGTTGCAATGAAACTTGCTATAAACAAACTAATAACAAATAAAACTTTATCACAAGATCCCATCACAGATCAAATAGCAGCAATCTCTTGTGGAATAATTGATGATGAAGCACTGCTAGACCTAGATTACCAAGAAGATTCAGCAGCACAAGTTGATGCAAATTTTATTATGACTTCAAAAGGTAAAATAGTTGAAATTCAATCAACAGCAGAAGAAAACCCTTTTACAGTTAAACAATTACATGAAATGTTAGACTTAGCTTCAACAGCTGTAAAAGAATTATCTGCAATACAACTTAAATCTTTGTCCTAAAATGGACCCTCTACACGTTTATATACATTGGCCTTTCTGCAAATCCAAATGCCCATACTGTGATTTCAATAGTCATGTAAGAAATAATATAAATGAGGAAGACTGGCTTAATGGGTACTTAAAAGAAATAGATTACTTCTCAGATATTATAAAGACCCGATCCATTAAAACTATATTCTTTGGAGGTGGAACCCCTTCCCTTATGTCCGAAAAGACAATTGAATCAATTATAAATAAATTAAATAGTATATCTCCATTTCAAAATATTGAAATCACAATAGAAGCAAACCCTACTTCTTCTGAGCTTAAAAAATTTAAAAACTTTAAATCTGCTGGTATTAATAGAATTTCTATAGGAGTGCAGTCTTTAATTGAAAAAGACCTGAATTTTCTTGGAAGAAATCATTCCAGCATTGAAGCTATAAAAACAATAGAAGAAGCTAGCACAGTATTTGACAATTATTCATTTGATCTAATATATGCTAGACCAAATCAAACAACAAAAGAATGGGAAGTTGAATTAAAAGATTCTCTCAAATATGTAAAAAACCATATATCTTTATACCAACTTGCCATAGAGAAAGGCACTCAATTTTATTCAGATTTTAGAAAGAAAAAATTTAGTATACCAAATCAAGAGCAAGCATTAGAGTTATATGATTTAACAAATAATATTATAAAGGATTATGGATTATCAAGATATGAAATATCAAATTACTCCCTCAAAGGAAAAGAATCAGAACATAATTTGGGATATTGGAAATACAGAGAATATTTAGGAATAGGTGCTGGTGCACATAGTAAAGTTAAAATAGATGGAAAACTTCACCATATTATGATGATACATAACCCAGAAAAATGGATTGAATCCGTTAACTCTCATTCACATGGGGTACAGAAAAAAGAAGAAATGCTGGCATCAGATATAGCTTTAGAATATTTACTTATGGGTCTTAGGTTAGAGGAAGGGATTAGCATAGATGGTTTCAAAAAAATCGCCCAAAAAGATTTATTTGAATATATATCTCATAATAAAATAAATTTTTTTGAAAAAAACAATTTTCTTAACTACAATGGCAATATACTAAATCTCACAGATTCCGGTAAGCTGGTATTGAATCATATAGTTTCTGCAATATCGTTATGAGTATTTTTCTAGATTTATCTATACAAATCAAAAATCAAATTGAGAAAAATGGGCCTATCTCTATATCTAACTTCATGAAACATGCCCTACAAACTGCAGAATCTGGATATTATACTGGAAATAAACCTGTATTTGGAAGGAATGGAGATTTCATAACAGCTCCTGAGATAAGCCAATTATTTGGAGAAATTATAGGTATTTGGTGTGTAAATACCTGGAAGCTTAATGGAAGCCCTAAAAAGTTTAATTTAGTAGAACTGGGACCAGGAAAAGGAACACTAATGAAAGACCTACTAAGAGCAACAAAAAATACCCCTGGATTCCACGAAGCAATGAGTATATGTCTTGTAGAATTAAACTCTGCTTTTAGATCTACTCAGAAAAATAATATAGAACATAGTCGCCTCGAATGGCATTTAAAATACGAGAATGTGCCAGAAGGATTTTCAATAGTAGTAGCGAATGAATTCTTTGATGCCCTACCAATAAATCAATACACAAAAAGAAAAGATGATTGGTTTATAAATATGGTGGATTTAAATGAAGATAAGCAATGTTTATATGTAAATCAATTTGATGCATCCCCTACCATAAAAGATTTTCTACACGCAAAGTACCCAAACTTAAAAGACAATGCAATCGTTGAAACGCAGGACGAAACTAATATTATCATGGGACAAATTTCAAAGAATATACATGAGCATGGCGGAGCTGCATTGATAATAGATTATGGATACACAGAATCTATGCATAGAAATTATATCTCTACTTTACAGGCAGTAAAAGATCATAAATACAGCCCTATATTTCAAGAAATAGGAAACGCCGATATTAGTTCACATATAAATTTTACTACCCTATACGACATAGCAAACTTATATAAAGCACATACATATGGTCCTATTACACAAGGAGAATTTTTAAGGAATATGTATATAGACCTAAGAAAAAATATACTCTTACTCAAAGCAAATAAAAAACAAAGAAACGATATATTAACTGGATATGACAGATTAATAAGCCCAAAACAAATGGGTAAATTGTTTAAAGCTATTGCAATTACAGATAAAAAGTTTACCCCTAAAGATATAGGTTTTTAGACCATAAAAATATCCTTTTAGTAATCGTGATCCTCAACAAACTCAGCATCGCTAATTTCACTACTAAGCCTTTGAGGGTTATTAGGATCTTTATAAACTACAAAATAAGAAGTATCATCATTATCATCTTCATCAATACCATAACCTCCAGGAGTCGCAGAAACAACTCTATATAAAACACAGAAAATAACAAATATTAGAAATACTCTACCAAA
>JAHZKS010000049.1 GCA_022600235.1 Alphaproteobacteria bacterium
ACTTCAAGCTATAAGAGAAAAGGTAAATCTTGAGCCCTGCTTTTGGGGACAACTGCCAGGTAATATAGATTTTATAGTTCGCAGATCTACTGTGAATACTTTAAATTTATCATCTTTTTGTTCTTTGCATAATTATCCTATAGGAAAAGCAAAAGGAAACCATTGGGGTGATGCTGTAACAGTATTAAATACCACTTCGGGAACTCCTTATTTTTTTAATTTTCATTTAAGAGACGTAGGGCATACAACGATTATAGGTCCTACAGGTAGTGGTAAAACGGTTTTGATGAACTTCTTGTGTGCCCAGGCTCAGAAGTTTAATTGTAGAATGTTTTTCTTCGATAAAGATAGAGGTGCAGAAATTTTCATTAGGGCAATTAATGGAGTATATTCCGTAATTGACCCCAGTAAGAAATGTGGGTTTAATCCTTTAAGATTGCCTGAGAATGGAGAAAATAAGAATTTCTTATTAGAGTGGCTAAAGCTATTAGTAACTGTAAATAATGAGCCTCTTACTTCTGAAGATATAAAGATTCTAAATTCTGCTATTGAAGGAAATTATAGACTAAAACGTGAAGATAGGGTTTTAAGAAATATAGTCCCTTTTCTTGGGATTGAAACAGAAGGAAGTTTGGCTAGTAGAATATCTTTATGGCATGGTAGTGGTTCTCATGCAAAGATATTTGATAATAATGAGGATATTTTAGATTTCTCAAGAGCAAGTAATTTTGGTTTTGAAATGGCAGAATTACTGCAAAACAAAACTGCTCTGGGTCCTGTTCTCCTATATCTGTTCCATAGAATTAATTCATCATTAGATGGTACTCCTACAATGATGGTGTTGGATGAAGCATGGGCGTTGATTGATAACCCAATTTTTGCTCCTAAGATTAAAGATTGGTTGAAGGTTTTAAGAAAGCTAAATGCAATGGTGATCTTTGCTACGCAAAGTGTTGAGGATGCTAGTAAGAGTGAAATTAGTGATACTTTAATTCAGCAAACAGCAACCCAGATATTTTTACCAAATCTAAAAGCTACAGAAGTTTATAGATCAGCATTTATGTTGAGTGAGAGAGAATACTCATTAATAAAAACTACTGATCCTGGTAGTAGATACTTTCTTATAAAACAAGGCACTGATGCAGTAGTAGCAAAATTAGATCTATCAGGTATGGATGATATCATCAATGTTTTGTCAGGAAGGTCAGAAACTGTATTACTGTTATACGATATTATGAGAGAATATGGCTATGATGCTGAAGATTGGCTACAAACTTTCTATAAAAGATGTAGAGAGTTGAACAGCAAAAAATAATAGAATATGTATAAAATTTTATCAGTTTTTTTTTCAACTATATTCTTATGTTTTTTTGTTTTTGCAGAGAACGTTGCTTTGCTTCCTCAAAACCAGTTAGCTTCATCAAACTGCTTTTCTTCTAATAAATTCACCTGTCCTAATCATGGAATCGATACATCACAAGATTGTAATAATGACAAGATAGATACGAATGATTGTCAGGCAATGCAAAATAATTTGCTTAATACGTTCAAAATGTTTGATGTGGGTAATATTAATACTGAAGGTGCCTATGTAAGATGTAGTAACGAGAACGATATAGATTCTTGTACGGATAGAGGAGAATTTTCGTTAGTGACAGGCTATAGTTCTGCATCTCCAAATCCATTAAAAGTGGCTCACAATAAAGAAACAGGGGCGGAGCTGACAGATGGAAATTCAAATCGTTACTATTGCCCTATGACTAGGTGTGATGTTCGTACTGATAATATTTATTTTAGTTATGATGCTTATAATAGGGCGAATCCACTCGATCCAACTACTGCTTCATATAATGCTAAAATACCGAAAGATACTCGCTCTGAATCTATAGATTCAGAAGTGTCTTTTATTGTGAAACAAGTAGGAGATAATATTTGTGTTTATGCATCTAATGATACAGGTGTTTTAAATATGGGTTGTAAGGAATATAAATCACTTTATGTTCCACCACCTTCTTCTAAAGATTCTTGTTTTAGTAATACAGCATGTGCCATTGATGGTCAATCTCACTCAAAAGTATTTTGGTCTGTGAGTAGCAAGATTGTAGAGTGTGTTAGGGATGCTCTTGGTTTAGTTTTTATCAACGATGCTGCATGTAGTAATCAAAATTTCTTACCTGGTCTGCAACAAGTTCTTAGACATACGGTGATGGTAGCAATAGTTTTATACATTATTTTATTTGGGATAAAGCTTGCAACAAGTCACCAGCTTATATCTAAAAGCGAATTCTTCATGTTATTTTTTAAGATTGCTCTAGTTCTTTATTTCTCTGTTGGTATGAAGCTGGACGATGGTAGATTTGAGAGTGGATTAAGCGATTTTGTATATCCTTCAGGTTTAGATGCAATGAATTCTTTTGCGAATTTTGTTATGGATGCTTCTAGTGCACATGGTTTATGTAAATATGATACTAGTATGTATGATGAAGGCTATGAATATCTAGCTTTATGGGATTCTCTAGATTGTAGAGTAGGGTATTATTTAGGGTTATATTTAATCAAAGATAGTGGTTCAGGGGACAGTTTTGAATCTGGTATATACGGTATTCTGGGGACAATTATTCCAGCATTGTTGAGTTTAGAAATAGTATTTTTAATACTTATGGTGATTTATGGGATTTTTATTCTTTCTATAGCTGTTTATTTTGTGCATTTTTATGTGATAGCTATGGTGGCATTTGCTATTACTGTTTATGTAGGTGTCATTATTGTGCCGATGGCTTTGTTTTCATATACAAAGCAATTTTTTGAGACCTGGGTTAATTTATTATTCTCTTACATATTGCAGCCTGCGATTATAACAGTTTTCATGGCTTTCTTGCTTTTGGTATTTGATAATGTTATATATGGTAATTGTAAATTCCAGCATAGAACTGTGTTTGGAAGTTATGATTCATGGATTATAGATGGGTCATCATGTTCAGATCAAAATGATCCCAGGTGTTCTGATGCTGTAGAAGAATGTGAAAAAAGCATTGGATGGATATTTCTTGGCGCTCTAGATCATAAATTCTTAAAGACGCATTCTGCTATATTCTTTGATTATACTACTTTAGGACATCAGTTTAATACTCTTATATCTTTAGATGTAATAGGGAAGTTACTCAAATTACTCTTATTTATTTACCTTTTATCTTTATTTGCACACGACTTGGGAAGTTTTGCAGCATCGTTAACCGATGGAACAAATATAGGTCAGTTAGCGACAGATCCTCAGGCTTTGTTTAAAAAGTTAATGGGCCAAGATGGATCAAAGAAAAAGAATAAAGGGGAAGGCAAATCCAAAGGTTCAGGAAAAGGAATATCAGCATCTGGTAAAGCAAGAAGTGGGATAAATGTTTCAGGTTAGAAGAATGTTTAGTGCTATATTTAATATGCGTAAAAGCATATTAGCTATGCTTATTGTTCTATTATTATCTTCTTGTGGTGATAGTTGTTATGATGAAGTTTCTATTAGTGATGATGGTGGTGGTTACACTAATAAAACATATTCACACACTTTGCCTGCAAAACAAAAAGAGTGGGAAGATACAGGAATAAATTTAAGCAGTAGTAATAACAGATTTACAATAGCAGATGTAGAAGGCACTGTTTCTTGTACAGGAAACCCAAATTTCCCAGGGGAATGCTCGATTGATTATACTACAATGTGCGATGGTGGGAAAAAATATATATGTAATGATAACTCTTGCAATAATAAGACTCTAGTTGATGTTTGTGCAGGAAAAACAGATTGCACGAGCTTAGATTCTTGCTCTGGCACTAATACTAAAGTTATGTGTAAGAACGGAGTGAAGTTTAAGTGGAATAATAATGCATGGGAAGAGACTACAACACAGTGTAGTGAAGCTGTATCATGTAACAATAATAGAAAAATAATGAGTCTATCTTACTATATTGGTAGTGAGGATTCAGCCCAATATTTTAACACAACTAGAGATTTGGGAGCTTGTTCTGCTAATGAAAGAACTTGCGCTGATGGACATCCTCACCCTGTTCCTGCAAATAAAGAGACCTGGACTCTTATAGATTCAAATATATTTCCAGGCGATGATATTTATTTGAAAATTCTTCAACCAAGAACATCAGGAGCTGTAATACCTACTACATCTTCTGGTAGTGCTGCTATGAATGCGTGGACATTTACAAATAAATTTGTGAACTCTAGTAAGTGTCCTTCGACTCTAACATTAGATCTTAAAGCATCTAACCATAAACAATGTGGTGTACTAGAAAATGGATATCATACTTGTCCTATGTGTGAAGGTTCTGGAAGGCATATTGATTTGGATTCTCCAACAAATAAAACATGTGACGGTAGTAAGTCTTTAAAATGTTGGCATACTGGTGGTTCAGGTTTATGGATGAAAATTATATATATAATAACCAGGATTGTAATGATAATTTGAGTTGCGAAGGAGATTCTCGTTGCACATGGTTCAATCAATATAATGATAATATAGCGAATAGATTTGGAGTTATTACATACCAGCCACAAGATAATTCTGGTGATGGGTGTGAATCTGGAGACTATTCTAAATGTACGGATAGGGTAACAACTCGTCACATTATTTTTCCGCAGGTTGGTCAATCTAAGATATGTGCAAAAATTGCTGATAATCCTGGTGAGTATTCAGATAATGTTGGTGGCTATACAATTTATGCTACAAGAAAGTCGTGTCTTGCTCATGATGGTAGGCCAAGTGTTGCAAGGTTTAGTAATATACAAGATATGTTAGCTTTAGAGTATATAGTATCTAATATTTCACCAAGTGCTGATATTCAAGGGACTGCTCTTTCATCTGGGGTAAAATATCCTTTGGAAATAAATACTGGTTCAACTGAAGGCAAACTTTACATTAGAGTAAGAGATAATTATTGGGCTGATAATTCAGGATCTTATGATGTGAAGATAAAATATAAGAAATATGAATCTAATGGAGTCATTAGTGATTTTATAGAAGGTGTGAAGGATACTCTAAGACATATGACAATTGATGCTTCTAGACAATTTTTTAGAAATATATCTTGTGTAGGAGAGGCATGTAATTGTATGGGACCCAGCTGTACAAGCCAGTATGTAGATTATATTAGAGCGCTATTGATACTATATATAGCTGGTTATGGTTTGATGTTTTTAATGGGTTCAGTTGATATTTCTCAGATGGATTTAATGATTCGTGTTTTAAAAATAGGAGTGGTTTTAACTCTCATCAGTGATACGAGTTTTGATTTCTTTTATAATAATTTTTTCAACCTCTTTCTGGATGGTATGGATGATTTGATAGCCAAGTCACAAAGTGGTTTCGATAATGCATCTGATTCTGGGAATGTATTTGCATTTGCTGATAATATGATCAGCCTTACATTGCTGAGCAAAACTACATGGTTAAAGCTAGCGGCTATGCTGTTTATTTCTCCAATGGGTATGATATTGGGTGTAATGTTAATTATAGGAGTATTATTATTCTTGTTAGGAGTATTCAAGGCTGTTGTAGTATATTTAATGGCAACACTTGTTATAGGTATTTTGATATTGCTTGCTCCAATCTTTATTCCTTTCATTTTGTTTAAGCCAACAGCGCATCTGTTTGAGAATTGGTTAAGAACATTAGTCCAATATAGTTTAGAACCAGTCCTTTTGTTGATTGGATTAGGTGTTCTGACGCAACTCGCTTATGTATTATTTACAACTATTATTAATTTCCATGTTTGTTGGAAATGCATGTGGCCAATAAACTTTGCATTCTGGCCAAGTGTTACGAGTGCATTAAGTTTGTCCGATACTATATTCTGTTTGCAGTGGTTTGGGCCGTTTGGGTTAATGCCAGATGGTGGAGGTGGAGATTTAGCTGGTTTAGGTTTTGGTGCAGTTGAGATTTTGCTGTTTATTATAATAGGGCATTTAATGTTCGGTTATGATAAATTAGTGCAGCAAATTATATTGAGAATATCAAAAGGTAGAGCAGCTCGGTTTAAACTTTCAGGCCAGTTTGGTAGGTTTAGTTCTGTGGGTGATGCTGTATTTCGTAGTACTGGCATACCTCAATTAGCGTCAGCAGCAGGTGGTCAATTAAAAACTAGAGCTAAAAGAGCAGTGCGAAGAGCATTCTCATCTGATACAGAAGAACAAAAATTATTAAAACAAGCAAAAAAAGTAGATGAAGTGCGTTCTGCTGAGATCACCGGAAACTCAAGAGCATTGTCTAATAGAATGGGTGAAGAATTACAGCGTAATGCATCTGAAGATGTCGCAAAATTGAAAAATACAGAACTTCCGGATACTGAAAGAATAGAAGCTGCAAAAAACATAGGAGAAAATTTATATTCTGGTGTTGGTGATACTCCTGAATTTAAAGAATTTGTATCAAATTTAGATAGGTTATCAAAGGTAGAAGTTGGGTCAAAAGCTCACTCAAAATTTTCATCAGAAGCTTCTGAATTACATAATGCATTGCAAGGAGAAGAAACAAGAACAATGCTAGAAATAATTCAAGGTAAAGATTTTACTGCAGAAGATAAAACTCATGCAATGGGTAGGGTTTCCGAGGCATTATATAAAGAAACTGGTGATGTTCACAAAGCTTTGTTTGATCCAGAACTTGTGGATGCAAGAAATAAATTAATTAATGAAGTAGGGCAACTTGAGAGGGTATTGCCTGACACATTAAGAAAAGGGGCAACTTAAGAATAATATGAGAAATATAAAATATATCATAATATTATCTTTGTTATTGCTGGTTTCCAGTTGTAATAACTTGCCTAGTAGTTGGGAAGATGAAGATGCTTTCAATCCTGCATCTCAGCATTCTATTGAATATGATGAGAATTTTGTCTATGTATCTGCAAATAATGCATCTTGGACTGATTCTGGCACTTCTTATAACTCTACATATAGTGCTATTATTAACGTGTTTGAGAATACTCCAAGCTATCCTGTAGAGGGTAATGGTAAATTTCAGGGTATAGCAAGTGGAACAATCTCTTTGTGTAAAGAGCTTCGAGAAGGTATAAAAGAACGCCATCATAAATGTACTAGCAGCTGGTTTGGTTTAGAGCATGACTGCCGTACTTGGTATACACAGATTACTCCTGATGTTTATTATCGATCATGTTTCTATACAAATGGTTTGAGTTTGTATAGTGGGCAACCTGGCTCTGGTAATGATGGTAAAGTTGAATATATAATTTCTAACATTAAACCTGAAGATAGTGCCACTGGCACTGTTTTGACAGGAACAGTGCCATTTGAGGGTGAGGAAAGGCCAGGGGCTGTAATACAAAACTCTCAAGATGGAAAGATATGGTTTAAGATTATTGATTCAAGCAATCAATATTACGATAATATAGGTCGCTATAAAGTTATTATAAGGCAACCAAAATCTAGCTCAGGGCCTACATCATTCTTATCAAAATATTCTAAATTAGTCATAGAGCCTATAACAAAACAGATAGACTACGTATCTAGCTATATGTTTGAAACTGGAACTCATAGTGAGAGATTCAAAAACATTATTAGAGTTGCGTTGGTACTATATATTATTCTCTACGGTTTTACGTTTATAATGGGTTATGAGAATTTTACCCATAGAGATTTTATAGGTAGGATAATTAAAGTATCCATTATATTCATACTGATTAGTGACAGAGGAATAGATTTCTTTAACGATTATTTGTTTGATCTTTTTAGAAATGGTCAGAAAGAGCTAATAAATGCTATTTCAGACCCTACTTTAGTTCAGGTGGAAACTGGTAAATTAAATTATGATTCACTATTTGGTTTTGCAGATTATGCGATGACTCATATTTTCTCTTCTCACTTTTTCTCTATATTAGTTGCTTTCTTATTATGGTTCCCAGTAGGGTGGGTATGTATGATTATGATATTATACGCTGTTGTAGTATATGTTTTTGCAATATTAGAAGTCATGATATTGTATATCATATCATATACAGCTATTGGTTTAATGATAGCGCTGGGTCCAATATTCATACCTCTACTTTTATTTGATAGAACTAGGCATTTGTTTGATGGATGGATAGCTGTGATAGTATCTTATACAATGCAGCCTGTGATTATGTTTGCTGGTATTATGCTGATTACTACGTTTATCAATGATACTATTTATAGCCTATTAAATTTGAAGCTTAAAGCAACAGCAATTATCCCTATATTTATAGACTTTGGAGACTTAGGTAAATTACATTTATTCTCTATTTACTGGTTAAATCCTATCTCTCCAACTTTGCAGGTATTAACTGATATAATAATATTTTATATATTTATTGATCTTTTAAAGAAAGTTTCAACTCTAGCAGGTGATTTATCATCTTATATCTTTGGTAAAACTTGGGGAGCAAGTGGGCTAGCTGCTGGCATGGCTGGAAGTATCAAAAACGGTCTTGCTACAGCAGTAGGTATGCCAATTGCAGGATATAATGATTATAAAAATAGAGAAGGTAGTAAAAGTAGAAAAGGAGCCACTAAAGATGCTTCTTCTAAGACTGATGCAAATAGAGGTATATCTGTTTCTGCTGCTAAAGGATCTGGTTCTGGTGGTGATGACGGAATAGCTGTATCAGGAGATACTGAAAATTAACTTGATTAGAACTGATATTTCAATCCCATTAATATCTCGTTAGATTGCAGTTTTATTTGTGTTCTACCTATTGTATCATCAGATAGATTAATTTTTCCATAGTTCACATGCCTTACTCCAAAGTCTAAGCTTGTATTCTTTGTGAGTTTCATGTCGACACCAAATCCTAACTGATATGTAAAGTTATTAGACGGCTTAATTTGTGTTGTTTCAAGATCGCTTTTTACAACATGATTAATAAACTCTCGTGTTATAGTTTTCGACTTTACTTTGCTAATTCCAAAACCTGCCATCACATAAGGTGTAAATTTACTGCTTTTATTAGCAAAATCATAATAATGATTAAGCATAAAACTATGAATGCTTATTTTCTGTCTATCAACAATAGTTATAGGTAAGAATTCATGTAAATCATCAATGCTATTATTATACTTAAAGTTTCTTTGTCCTAATGTAGTTTCTATTCTATAAGATTTTGTGATTTTCTTTCCAATAGCTAAATCAAAATTTGAAAAATCAGATTTATAGCCGCTTTTATTATCCATGTTACTTTTTGTGTAAAATGGATTGCTAGTATTAAAAGCAATATAAGAGTTTCTAAAGAAATCTTGAGGCTTGCATATAGCATTAGCACTAGAACCGATAGACATGGCAATAGTTGATATAATAATTTTATTTATAGACTTTCTATATCCCATCTATCTTTTATGCTAATATTAATGTTTAGTTAATAACATTTAACCTAATGAAAGTCAATCTAAGATTGAAGAAGATGAGGTTAAAGTTAAAAGAAGTTTTGCTGTGTAAGTTTAGTAATTTGGAGCGTAGTTAGTTATGTAGAGAGTAGAGTTACCTTCTTTACATGGTAATCCATTTTCTTTATCTTTCACAAGTTTGCATAAAAGTTGACTAATCTCAATGAGTATGTTAAATATGTGCCCAATAAGTTAATTTTTATTAATAATTAAAAAGGATAATGATATGACTAATTGTTTACAACTTGCAAAAGTAGCAAGAAATTCTTTGATGAATGCGTCTCAAGATCGTAAAGCAGTTACTGCTAAATTTATTGATTGTCAAAGTAATCTTACTGCACTTAATAGTACATTAAATGAAGTTACAGGTAAACTACAAAATACTACTGAAACTTCAAGTGCATTATTAGGTAACTTAACTACTTTACAAGGTCTTTTTGATACTTTAAGTGGTGTTCATACTCAGATTGAAACTGCAAAGAATAATACATGTAATCTTCTAGGGTTAAAAAAATTAGAAGAAATAGCAGATTGTAAAGATCAAGCTAAATATACTATATTACTTTCAGATTTTGCTCTTCTTGAAGACGAGAGATTTGAAAATTTAGACGAAGATGCTTTATTTGCATCAGAAGATTTTCAGAATATTCAAGCTGATGTTACTAGCTGTGTTGGTGAAAATACTCAAGCACATTCAGCTATGGAGCAATTAGGTTGTGGAGCATAATTTGCTTTTCATCTATATAAATTCTAAATTAAAAGCACTTCCCAAATCTGGAGGTGCTTTTTTTTGTTCTGATATTAGCTCTGTATTGTAATCCTTGCTTGACTTTTATGGTGCAATAGCTTTTAAATATCAAT
>JAHZKS010000050.1 GCA_022600235.1 Alphaproteobacteria bacterium
ATATTATTCTTTGCACATAAATGAAATACACTTGCCAAAAAGTTTTTATCTTGCACAATATTTTTTGCAATAACGCACAGCTTGGTAACTTTTTTTATAGATTTTATATAAGCTAGAGCTTTTAGCTCATTATACATCTTTTGATTAAAATCTTCTTCAGCAATCGAAAATGAAAAAGATGTCTCAGAAGTAGAGCATACATCTATAGATATATTATAGCGCTCAACAATCTTTGTAACTTTAGCAAGAAATCCAATATGATTTATAATATTTGGATGCTCCAAAACTATTAGCACATTCTCGGATTTACTTATTATACTTTTCACATCTTTGGTTACTTTTGTAGTAATCTTTGTACCACAAGATTTTCTATTAAAAGTATTGAACACATAAACTGGTATGTTTTTCTTAATAGCAAGCTCAATAGTATACGGGTATACAACTTTTGCACCGCTATAAACTATCTCAGACATCAGATTTATATCTACATTTTTCCAGAATATTGGATCTTTTACAATCCTTGGATCTGCAGACATAATACCATCTACATCTGTCCAAATTTCAATTGCTTCTGCCTGGAATGCCATAGCAAGTATAGACGCTGTATAGTCGCTTCCTCCCCTACCAAGCAAAGTAACATTACCATGCGTATCCTTACCAATAAAACCAGTAACAATAGGAATAACATTCGATAAGATCATAGGTTTGATATATTTACGACACGCAGAAATAGTGCTCTGAAAATTCACTTGGGCTTTAAGATAATTACTATCAGTTTTAACAACTTTCTCTGACTCCACATACATACTTTTTATTCCAGCCTCATCTAAAGCAGCATGCATTAAGTAACTAGAAAATTTTTCACCAAATGCACATATCCTTGCTTCAGTTTTACTAGTAAGGTCTCCAACCAAACTTGTACCCTGTGCAATAGTTCTGAGCTTCAAGAACATTGGTTTAAATCTTTGCTCCCACATTTGATCTACAACAATCTCATTAGACACTAACTCGGAAAGAATTTTTTTATGCAATTTCTCAAGTTGAAGAATGCGTATATTGATTAGTTTTGGCTTTTGCTTCTTAGCTAATGCAATTATTTTTAAAAGTTGATCAGTAGTATCTCCAACCGCAGAAACAGTAACAATAATTCGGTAAGTTTTTGATTTTTCTTTTACGATATCTGCACATTCAGCAATCGACACAGAACTCCCCATCGATGTGCCACCAAACTTTATAGACCTAATTTTCATGTTTTATCAGCAATTTTCTACATAATTTAGGCTAGTCTCAAATGAAAATTCTGTCAATGGATTTTTACTTGAGAATAGTGCATATTAAATTTGATTTCATTTTTGAGAATATTTTTTTGATTTGACTTCCAAACAAATAAAATATTTAATGATCTGTGAAATTATACAGTCTGAAGATGGAACTAATCTTAGTAGGGTACGGAAAAATGGGTAAGGCTATTGAGAAAGTAGCTGAAGGAATGAATATCACCGTAGCAAAAGTAATAAATAGCCCTCAGGAACTTCTCTCTTTCAAGCCCACGCCAAAACAAATAGCAATTGAGTTTACTTCTCCAGATCAATGTATAAGAAACGTAGAAATTTTAGCTAAAAAGAAAATCTCCGTAGTATGTGGTACAACAGGTTGGTATCAAGATATTCATAAGATGAAAAACATTGTAAAAGAAAATAATATAGGATTTCTATATGCAGAAAATTTCTCTTTAGGTGTCCATCTATTTTGGGAGTCTCTTTCTAAAACAGCAAGATTATTAAATAAAACAAATCTATATGATGTTTCAACATTTGAGGAACATCATGCCAATAAGAAAGATGCACCATCAGGGACAGCAAAAAAAACTGCAGAAATTTTAATTCAAAATTTTGATACTAAAAACAAGTTTCAACCCACAGATAAAAAGGATGAAATTTTTGAGAAAAATATTGTACCCATTTTATATTCACGCAAAGGGAATGTCTTTGGCCAACATACCGTAACTTTTGAGAGTGATTTAGACACAATAGAGATCACTCATAACTCTAAAGGAAGAGAAGGTTATGCATCAGGAGCTACAAAATGCGCCCAATGGCTAAAAGAGAAAAAAGGATTTTTTCATATAGAAGATTACTTAAAAACAATATAAACATGTCTGACTTTTACAAATATCACGGGCTTGGCAACGACTATATAGTTGTAGATCCATCCAAGTCTAAAATACCAATGACAAAATCCAATATAAAACTGATTTGCCATAGAAATTTTGGCATTGGCTCAGATGGTATATTATATGGACCTATAAAAGATAATAGAAAAATTAGGCTACAGATATTTAACCCAGATGGATCAGAGGCAGAAAAGAGTGGCAATGGCATTAGGATATTCGCCCAATATCTCTGGGACTGCGGTTACATCAAAGAAGATAGCTTTGAATTAGAAACTAAATCTGGCACAGTGACTGTATATCAGCTAGACAAGAAAAAATCTTTGATCAAAGTTGATATGGGAAAATACACATTTACCAGTAAAGACATACCCACAAATTCTAAAAATGAACATTCTTTTAATGAAACAATCTCAATAGAAGGTAAAGATTTAAAAGTAAGCTGCGTTAGCATAGGGAATCCACATTGTGTAATACTAACCGAAAAAGTAACTCCAGAAATTACAAAAAAATATGGCCCTCACATAGAAACCCACAAACTATTCCCAAATAAAACAAATGTACAGTTCTTGCAAATTATAGATAGAGATAATATAAAAATAGAAATTTGGGAACGTGGAGCCGGATATACTTTAGCTTCTGGTAGCAGTAGTGTTGCTGCAGCATGTGTGTCACATAAGAAAGGTTTGATTAATTCAGAAGTTATAGTACACATGTCAGGGGGTAACGTTAAAGTTAATATAGAGAATGAAAGAGCATTTCTCACAGGAGTCGTCTCAAGAGTGATGGAAGGAACTTTTGCAAAAGAACTTACAACATAATTACAAAGGAACAGATAATGACCATAGAAAAGACAAGACTGAATATTGAGTATTCTGATAGAATATCAAAAGCATCTTCGTACCCATTCGCAGAAATAGACAAAAAAGTTTCTGATTTAAAAAATAAAGGAGTTGATGTTATTGACTTTGGAGTTGGAGACCCAAAAAGTCCAACACCTGCATTTGTAACGAATGGACTATCTGAATTTGCAGGTATCAGAAAAACTTCTGGATACCCCAGCTATATAGGTAGCATTGAATATAGAGAAGCATGTGCAGAACATATGTTAGAGAACTTTGGCGTCACTCTGAACCCAGAAACAGAAATATCTTCTACTGTTGGCTCAAAAGAATCGATATTTAATTTTCCAATGGGGTTCACAAACCCAGGAGATATCGTTATATGCCCTACACCTGGCTACCCTGTATATAAAACAGGTACGGAATTTATAGGCGCAAAACCTTATTTGGCACCATTATTAGAAGAAAATAATTACCTAATAGACTTCGAGAAAATTCCAGAAGAAATAGCAAAAAAAGCAAAAATAATCTGGACCAATTATCCAAACTCACCTACAGGAGCTATGGCACCTCTCAGCTGGCTCAAAGACTTTTGTGCCTGGGCTGAAAAATATAACATCATTATTGCCGCAGATGAAGGATGCTATATAGACTTATATTTCAAAGAAAAGCCACACTCAATTTTGGAAGTTAAAAAAGAAGGTATAATTACATTCTACTCCCTCTCAAAACGTAATAATATGACTGGCTATAGAGTTGGCTTTGTAGCAGGAGATAAGAACATCATCTCTGGATTCAGAAAAGTAAAAACCAATATAGACTCTGGAACACCAACATTTATACAAGATGTTGCTTCCATCGCCCTTCTAGACAAATCTCACGCCGAGGAAATGAGAAAAGAATATCAAGAAAAGCGGAATATACTAATACCAGCACTAAAATCATTAGGGCTAGAAGAAACAACATCAAATTCTACATTTTATATATGGCAGAAATCACCAAAAAATATGGATGATGTCGAATTTGCTCTCAAACTTATAGATGGTGGAATTGTTGTAACTCCAGGAAGCATGATTTCTGATACAGCAGATGGAGTAAACCCAGGAAAAGGTTTTGTAAGATTTGCTCTAGTTCCAACTAAAGAAGAAGTGCAAAAAGCAGCAAATATCATAAAGGATCTGAAACTATAGAGCTTCAAACTCTTTCACGATACGCTCAGTAAGTTTCTTTGCATCATCAAATAACATAAGAGTATTATCTCTAAAGAAAAGCTCATTTTGTATCCCTGCATAACCAGGGGACATACTTCTTTTAACAAATAATACAGTTTTTGCCTTCTCCACTTCAAGAATTGGCATTCCGTATATCGGACTCTCTGGATCGTTTTTAGCAGCTGGATTTGTCACATCATTTGCACCGATAACATATACGATATCCGTTGTAGCAAAATCTCTATTTATATCTTCAAGTTCAAAAACTTTATCATAACTAATTCCAGACTCAGCCAATAAAACATTCATATGACCTGGCATACGACCGGCAACAGGATGTATAGCATATTTTACTGACACACCAGACTTCTCTAATAATTGATCTAACTCTTTCAGTGCATGCTGAGCATGAGCAACAGCCATACCATAACCTGGCACTATAATTACAGAAGATGCATTCTTCATTAAGAAAGCTGCATCCTCTGCACTACTTTCTTTCACAACTTTATCTCCATCATCATTAGCACTGCTAGATCCAGAACCAGCACTCATCCCACCAAAAATCACATTTATTATTGATCGGTTCATAGCCTTACACATCACATAACTAAGTATAGCACCACTAGCACCAACAAGTGCTCCGACTATTATTAATAAACCATTAGTAAGCGTAAAACCAATACCTGCCGCTGCCCAACCAGAATAAGAGTTCAACATTGAAATAACAACCGGCATATCAGCTCCACCAATAGGAATTACAAGCAATACACCAAGCAAAGATGAAACAAGAACCAAAGATATAAATGAGTTTAAAGACTCAGTTCTACAGAAATTTACAGATAAGAAAATAATAATAAGTAATAGTAGAAAATTCACTACATGATGACCTCTAAATCTTAATGGCTTTGCAGATAATAAGCCTTGCAACTTCGCAAATGCTACAATAGATCCTGTAAAAGTTATAGCACCAATTGCTGCTCCAACAGACAACTCTATTAAGTTAGAAAGCTTGAGGTATCCTTTGGAACCTATACCATAACCCTCTGGGTCAATTAAAGCACCTAAAGCAATTATAGTTGCAGCTAAACCAACCAATGAGTGAAAACCAGCTACTAACTGTGGCATCGCAGTCATTTTTATTTTTGCAGCAACAACACTACCTATCACTGCACCAACTACAATAGCCAGAATAATCAGAATCTTATTTTCGATATTAGGATAATACATAGTAGCAACTACAGCTACAACCATACCAATGATTCCTAGTATGTTTCCTTGTCTCGCATATTTTGGAGAAGAGAGCCCCTTCAATGTCATAATAAACAAGAAGATGGGAATTAAGTAAATTAGTGAAATATTAGTAGGTACCATATCTATTTTTTCTTTTTAAACATTGCTAGCATTCTTTGAGTCACAATAAAACCACCAAAAATGTTGATTGATGCAATCATCACAGCAAAAAAACCAAGAAACTGCGAAACCCCAAAACCTTCTGGACCAAGTATTAATATAGCACCAACTATAACAATACCAGATATTGCATTTGTAACCGAAACAAGAGGAGTATGAAGCGCAGGAGTAACTTTCCATACCACATAATAACCTACAAAACATGCTAATAGAAATATCGTTAGAGAGAATACAAAAGGATCAATACCTGTATTCACTACAGTATCTTGATGATTCTGCGCGAAATGTGAAACTTTATCAGACAAACCCGCAGCTTTATGGCTCAAATTCTGCGCCTCTTTAGCAATAGTATTTATTTCATTCATAATGCACCCTCTTTTTCACTCACCATATAACCACCACTTGTAACAGCAGAAGATTTTAGTATCTCATCTTCCATATTTACTTTTATAGATTTAGATTCTGCGTCATATAATAATTTCACAAAATTCAGAAGATTCTTTGCATATAAAGTACTAGCATCAGACGCCGCCCTAGAAGCATAATTAGAATACCCAATAACCTTCACATTATTATATTCAGCAACTTTATTTAAATCCGTAACTTCACAATTCCCTCCGTTAATAGCAGCTAAATCTACTATCACAGATCCAATCTTCATATCATCCACCATTGCTTTAGGGACTAATATTGGAGCTTTTCTACCTGGTATTAGTGCTGTGCATATTACGATATCAGATCTTTTTATTTCCTTATGTATTAATTCAGATTGTTTTCTTTTATACTCCTCATCTGTTTCTTTTGCATACCCGCCTTTTGTTTCAAAATCTTCACTTCCTTCGACTTCTATAAAGGTACCACCTACACTTTCTACCTGCTCTTTAGCTGCACTCCTAACGTCAAAAACACTTACTATTGCTCCCATTCTTTTTGCAGTAGCAATAGCCTGCAAACCTGCAACACCAGCACCAAGAATAAGCACTCTAGTTGGAGTAACAGTACCCGCAGCCGTAATCATCATTGGGAATATTTTGCCATATTCATAAGCAGCTTCAATAACAGATCTATAACCAGCCAAGTTACTTTGAGAGGATAATACGTCCATAGACTGAGCCCTTGTTATACGAGGAACAAGCTCCATAGAAAAAGCATCAATGCCTTTCTTTGAGTATTCTTTAAACAAATCTCTATTATCAAAAGGTGATAGCATACCTACTATAATTGCTCCTTCTTTCATTAAAGAAAGCTCTGTATTTTTAGTATTTTGAGGGGAAGGTTGAACCTTCAGAACAATATCAGCATCACTAAGAATTTCTAATGGAATTTTAGAAACACTAGCACCAGCATTTTCGAAATCTTCATCAGAAAATCCAGACTCTATACCTGCATCCTTTTCTATACAAACTTTAAAACCCATGTCTACAAAGGACTTCACAGTAGATGGAGAAACTGCAACCCTTTTCTCATCTAAAACTCTCTCTTTTAGTACTCCAATTTTCATAATATCCGTAAAAAAATTTTCATAATTCTATATAGAAAAACAATCTTTGCAAATACTTTTTAAAAGAAATCAAATCTATAGTTTGATCATTAAATTATTTTTTGCTATCTTACCTCACAATACTGAATTTCGGGTGATTAGCTCAGTTGGTTAGAGTGCTACCTTGACATGGTAGAGGTCAGAAGTTCAAATCTTCTATCACCCACCACGCTTTGCCCTTCGGGCTACTAGTGGCTCATCCACGTCTAGATCATAAAGCTGAAGCAGTACGAAACTTAACCTACTGAGAAGATGGTCTTAAATAAGAGTAAATATGCTACATGAAGCCTTAACAAACAAGGATATTTGTTTAACTCAAAACTTGCAACAATACCTCAAATAACACAATTTAGGAAAATATGGCATTGCACATTTTAAGGCAAATACGAATCTATGAAGTTTGAAAAATATTTAAAATTCCAATACGTCAGGGTATCCTCAAAAACCACATCCTATTTATGTCCAACACATGTAATAATGTCGAATGTGCAAACTACTCCACCCCCCTCATCAGGAAACATTTTGTAGTAGTTTTCATTAAATTTCTTCAATACATCTTTTCCTATATACCTAATTTTCCCTCCACTCATGCAATTAGACTCACCAGAATTCTGTAAATCAATAAGCAAATCTTGAGGGGTTTTGTAAATTATTTTTACCGTATCTTTATCAACAACAACATCTTTAAACTGAGCCCTTACCATTAGAGAAGAAAGCATGTCAGAAGAAATAGTAGGAGAAACATGAAAATTCATATTTCTACCAACATCTACTTCTGACTTGATCAACACTTCTTTTAGTTCTTTCAAAGAATTCTCTCCTATAAAACTTGCAACAAATAATCCACTTTCTTTTAAAGACCTTTGAATTTGTACCAATGTTCCAGGCAAATCGTTAACTGAATGCAGATTAAGATTACTCACTGCCAAATCAAAAGATTCATTTAGAAAAGGTAGAAATTCTTCATCCGCTTGAACTCTATTGCCAGAAAGATTCTTTAACATCTTAGATGACAAGTCAGTATTCACCAAAAAATCAATATCTACTTTTTTATTCGATAACGAAATAAAATCAAATATTCTAGCACCAATATTTACAGCTCTACTATATTTATCTTTATAGATATAAATTCTATCCAATATATTTTCGAAAGAATGTTTAAATAGGAAATCTGATTTATAAATTTTATTTGCAGCCCTATCACGATGCATCTTTAGTATGTTACGATTAAATACCTCTTGCATATTTAACTACCTAACAAAAACTAAATGACTTTGATCCGAAAGATCTTGGTTAAATTTATAACCATCAATATTAAACTTTTTTATCTCGTCCTGAGATTGAATTTTATTCCGAATAATATAGTTAATCATCTTTCCTCTAGCCCTCTTCGCAAACAAACCTATAACCTTATAAGACCCATTTCTATTTTCTTTAAAAACAACATCGACCATCTTGCATTTCAAGATCTCTAATTTTATAGCCTTAGAATATTCATTCGATGCAAGATTGAGTATTATATCATTCTCTTCTGCTTTCTTATTAATCATATCGGTGATTTTATTTCCCCAAAATTCATATAAATCCTTATGTTCTTTTATATTAATTTTTGTCCCCATCTCTAATCTATAAGGCTGTATACAATCTAGAGGCCTCAATAAACCATATAATCCTGATAATATTAGCAAGTGTTTTTGAGCGAATTCAAAGTCTTCTTTTTTATATTTATCAACCTCTATTCCAGAATACACATCTCCTTTGAATGCAAATATCGAAGGCTTAGAGTTTTTAGATGTAAAGTCTCTTACAAATTCTTGGTAACGCACAAAGTTTAATTCTGCAAGTTTCTCACTTATCTTCATTAGTTTACTTAAATCACTCTTATTCTGATTCTTCATCACAGAGATAATTTCCCTAATCTGATCAATCATCTCTGGCTTGCTAAGAACTAAATTTTCTAGTTTTACCTCAGAAAAATCTTGAGTTTTTGAAGGAGATGTTATTAAAAGCATTAGGAACCAATTTATATATTACCAATTAAGGATAAATAGATTGCACTTATAGTTCAATTATTTTATCATTCACAAATCACTAATCATAAAATAACACAGTGAAAACACTCTATTTATTAAGACATGCAGATGCAGAAAAAAACCCTACTATTTCTGATATAGATAGGAGTTTGACTAATCATGGAGTGGAAGAAGTAGCAGAACTTGCACAAAAGATGCAAAGCAAGGAAATCAACTTTGACACTGCATTATGTTCTACAGCAAAACGTACTATTCAAACTTGTGACTTATTATTAGAGAATATCAATAAAAAGCCAAACACAAAAAATGTTGATGCACTTTACAATCCTAGTATAAAAGATTTTATAAAAACAATCTCCACCATAGATGAAGATACACAATCTGTTCTTGTAGTAAGCCATAACCCGACTATAAGTGAAGTAGCAAACTTACTTTCACATTCTTCATCACATTTTGTTTCTTTTAGCCCTGCAAATCTAGCTAAAATAGAATTAGATATAGAAAACTGGAAAAGCATAAACGAAGGTTGCGGAAAAATTTCTTGGTTTTTGTAAAGTAAAAATCATGACAGATAACAACTATATTACAGCATCAAACCCAAAATTTAATGTGTGGGTCTCTGCCTCTGCAGGATCTGGAAAAACAAAATCTTTAACAGATAGATACCTAAGATTTTTGCTCAATGGAGTAACTCCAGACAAAATATTATGTCTAACTTTTACGAAAATAGCAGCGGCAGAAATGCTCACTAGGATTAAAAACACCTTAGGAGAATGGTCTATATTAAGCGAACAAGAATTAAAAAGTGAACTAGAGAAACTTTCAGGAGAAAAACCAACAGCGACTATATACGCTAGAGCAAAAAAATTATTCAATGAATTTGTTAATTGCCAAGATA
>JAHZKS010000051.1 GCA_022600235.1 Alphaproteobacteria bacterium
TGCAACAAATTCGGGGTATAGGCTTTCTCTTGTTTGTTCCGATGTGTTTTATAAGGAGAAGAACCAAAGAGGGTATCTATGGTGTCATAAGTATCTTCTATACCATTAACAAAATTACTAAGAAAATCAAGATTGAAAAACCTACATCAGAAGCAGGAGAAGCGGAAGTCAAAGAAGCTATAGATAATCTAAGGCAAGATTACAAAGAATTTATAGCCTTATCAAAAACTACTGCTGCAAAGAAAAACAATGCAGTTTTAATAGATGCAGTTGGATCTATTGATGGAAAGGAATTTCCTGAAGGAAAAGTCACTGACAAACAACTAACCTTAGGAGCAAATGAATTCATTCCAGGTTTTGAAGATGGATTAATAGGAGTGAAAGCTGGAGACAAAAAAACTTTAGACCTAACCTTCCCAAAAGAATACTGGAAAAAAGAACTTGCTGGAAAGAAAGTTAAATTTGATGTGACCGTAAAAGAAGTGTCAGATGTAAAAATTCCTGCAGTGGATGATGAGTTAGCAAAGAAATTCCAATTAAAAGATCTGAAAGATCTTAATACAAAAGTAAAAGAGTCTATCATTAAGCATTATGAAGATATGTCACATAATCTAGTGAAAAAAGATCTTTTTGACTACTTGGATAAGCAAATCAAGATTGATACACCTAAAAGCCTTGTGGAGAAAGAGTTAGAGTTCCTAAATAAAAACCCTGATACTCCAAAAGAAACAATTGAGAAAAATAGAGAATTATCAATAAGAAGAGTGAAGATAGGGCTTATTCTTTCTGATTTTGCAAAGAAGAAAAAAATTGAGATCTCTAAAGAAGAAGTAAATACTGAAGTTGGCAAACAATTACGTTCAATGCCAGGCCAAGAGCAGGTTTTACTAGATTATTATAAAAACAACCCTCAAGCTTTAGAAAGCATAAGAGGAAAAATATTAGAGGATAAATCTGTAGAATTGTTACTTAAAGAATCTGCTATGACAGAAAAAAAAGTAACACCAAAAGAATTAACAAATTTATTTCAGTCGATAAAATAAAGAATTGTTGCACAGCACTTTTTTTATGTTGTACTATCGTTTTGTAAGTAAATTTTATACGTATATAATTATATGAGCACACACGAGATTAACATGAATTTAGTACCGATGGTCGTAGACCAGACAAGTAGAGGAGAAAGATCTTATGATATTTACTCCCGTCTTTTAAAAGAAAGAATAATATTTGTTACAGGCACAATAGAAGACCATATGGCTTCATTGATTATTGCTCAGTTGTTGTATCTTGAATCTGAAAACACAGAGAAAGACATATATATGTACATAAACTCTCCTGGCGGAGCTGTTCATGCTGGCCTTGGGATATATGACACGATGCAATATATCAAACCACAAGTAACAACGTTATGTGTTGGTATGGCAGCTTCTATGGGTTCATTCTTGTTGATGGCTGGAGAAAAAGGTAAGAGATTTGCTTTACCAAACTCAAAAATCATGATACACCAACCTTTAGGCGGTTTTAGAGGTCAGGCATCAGATATAGAAATACACGCAAGAGATATAATAGATACAAGACATAGACTAAATTCTATATATTCAAAACATACCGGTCAAAAACTAGCTACTATTGAAAAAAATATGGAAAGAGATAATTTCATGAATCCTGATGTAGCAAAAGATTTTGGGTTGATAGATAGAGTAATAGAAAAAAGAATACCTTCTACAAAAACAAAGGAAGAAGCATAATGACTGATAGCAAAGATAACGTAAAAGATACCCTATATTGTTCCTTCTGTGGGAAAAACCAACATGAAGCTAAGAAGCTTATAGCTGGTCCTTCAGTTTACATATGCAATGAATGCGTTGATCTTTGCCAAGATATAGTTAAAGAAGAAGGAAATACCAATAAAAAATCAACAGATAGAATTCCAAAACCTGAAGAAATATACAATACACTTCAAGATCATGTTATAGGGCAAGACCATGCCAAAAGAACTCTATCTGTAGCAGTATATAACCACTATAAGAGACTAAATCATATTTCTAAGAACAATGACGTACAGATATCTAAGTCAAATATATTGCTTATAGGACCTACTGGTAGCGGTAAAACATTGCTTGCTCAAACTCTAGCTTCTATTTTGAATGTTCCATTTACTATGGCTGATGCTACTTCATTAACTGAAGCTGGATACGTAGGAGAAGATGTTGAGAACATCATCTTAAGACTGCTTCAAGCTTCAAACTACAATGTTGAAAAAGCACAAAGAGGTATAGTCTACATAGATGAAGTAGATAAAATTACCAGAAAATCTGAGAATCCTTCAATTACTAGAGATGTATCAGGTGAAGGAGTACAACAAGCTCTTCTAAAACTTATGGAGGGAACTGTTGCATCCGTTCCACCACAAGGAGGAAGAAAACACCCTCAGCAAGACTTTATACAAGTTGACACAACAAATATATTGTTTATCTGTGGAGGTGCATTCACTGGACTAGAAAAAGCGATAGAAAATAGGTTTGAAAGTTCTTCTATAGGGTTCGGCGCATCATTCAAAAGTAAAGAATCTAAGCATGTGAACGAACTACTTAAAAAGGTTGAACCAGATGACTTAGTAAAGTTTGGTCTTATACCTGAGTTTGTTGGTCGTCTTCCTGTTATTACATCTTTAGATGATTTGAATGAAGAAGCTTTAAAACAAATATTAACTACACCGAAGAATGCATTAATCAAACAGTATAAAAAGCTATTTGAGATGGAGAATGTAGAATTAGAATTTCTTGATGAGGCTTTGACCGAGATAGTTAGACAAGCCATAGTCAGAAAAACAGGAGCAAGGGGTTTGCGTGCTATATTAGAAAAAATTCTTCTTGATACTATGTTTGAACTTCCTTCTGCTGGAAATGTAAGAAAAGTAATCATAGATAAAAATACAGTAACAGACAAAAAACAACCATTACTAGTATACGAAGAGAAGAAAAGGTCGAAAACTTCTTAGAACCTTAGGGTTGTAATCTCCCATATAAATAACTATATAAAGGTTGTAGCAATTTTGCTAACACAAACTGAGTGTATTTTATGGCAACAAAAAAAGATATTCTATACCCACTAGTACCACTAAGAGATGTAGTTGTTTACCCAAAGATGATTATCCCTCTTTTTGTTGGACGTGAGAAATCTATAAAAGCTATTAAGCAACTAAAAAATAGAAACAGCACTCTAATGTTGGTTTCTCAGAAAGACTCTTCTGTATCGGAACCTAAAGAAAAAGATATATATAAAGTTGGAGTTATTGCGAAAGTTATACAAACACTAACAATGCCTGACAATACACTAAAAGTATTAGTAGAGGCTCTTTATAAGGTAGAAATTACAAATGTGGTGAACAAAAATGGTTATCTACAAGCTATACCAAATCCTATAAAGGAAATAAGCAAGATAGATATCAAGACTACAGCTCTTGTAAAGTCGCTTAAAACACAGATTAAGGAATATTCTAATTATAATACTAAAGTTACCCAAGATATATTAAATGCTCTAGAAAGCATAAAAGATCCAAGTAACTTAGCAGATGTTATAGCATCTCACTTAGAAATTGATGTTTCCAAAAAACAGACATTATTAGAAACAACTAATATTAAGGAAAAGCTAGAGCAGCTCTCACTATTTATAGAATATGAAATAAATCTTATTCAGACAGAAAAAAGAATTCGAGACGGCGTTAAAAAACAAATGGAGTCTACACAAAGAGAGTATTTTTTAAATGAACAGCTTAAAGCTATACACAAAGAGCTTGGATCAGATGATAATGATACAGGAAAAAGTGAAATCGTTATTTTAGAAGAAAAAATAAAGAAAACCAAACTATCAAAAGATGCTAGAGAAAAAGCCAACGCTGAGCTTAGAAAACTGAGGATGACTAATGCTATGTCCTCTGAAGCTACAATCATAAGAAACTACTTAGAATATTTATTAGATTTACCTTGGGGTAAATATTCAAAACTTAAGCATAACAATAAAAAGGCTGAGTCTATATTAAACAGAGATCATTATGGCTTAGATAAAGTAAAAGAAAGAATTTTAGAGTTTCTTGCTGTCCAGAATCGTACAAAATCTGTGAAAGGACCCATACTATGTTTTGTTGGCCCTCCTGGTGTGGGTAAAACATCATTAGCTAAATCTATATCTGAAGCTACAGGGCGTGAGTTGGTAAGGTTTGCCCTTGGTGGAATAAGAGATGAAGCTGAGATTAGAGGTCATAGAAAAACTTATATTGGTGCAATGCCTGGAAGAATTATATCATTGTTAAAAAAGGCAAAAACATCTAATCCTATAATGTTGCTTGATGAGGTAGACAAAATAGGGATGGATTACAGAGGAGACCCCTCTTCTGCATTATTAGAAGTTTTAGACCCAGAACAAAATGATAAATTCACAGATCATTATTTAGAAACAGAGTATGATCTATCAAAAGTTTTATTTGTAGCTACTGCAAACTCAACAAAAATTCCTGGACCATTATTAGATAGAATGGAAGTAATCAGAATATCTGGATATACAGAAGATGAGAAGATGAACATAGCTACGAAGCATTTGCTAGAAAAGCAAAAGAAAGAACACCATTTGCTTGATGAAGAGTTTTCTATTACTAAAGAAGCTATTACTAATATAATAAGACATTATACACGAGAAGCAGGTGTTAGAAATTTAAATAGAGAA
Organism: Alphaproteobacteria bacterium; assembly: GCA_022600235.1. Lineage (GTDB taxonomy): Bacteria > Pseudomonadota > Alphaproteobacteria > Rickettsiales > JABSSG01 > JAHZKS01. Next base: position 4,723 of record JAHZKS010000051.1, read on the forward strand.
CTATCGCGAATTGCTAGAAAGTCAGTAAGAGAACTTGAGCAGAAATCTAATAAATCTATATCAATCACCCATTCAAACTTAGAAAAATTTCTGGGAGTAAAAAAGATTGATTTTGGAAAAACAGAAACCCAAAATATTATCGGCACTACCACAGGTCTTGCTTATACAGACTTTGGTGGAGACTTACTATCCATTGAAGCTGTAGTCTTGCCTGGAAAAGGAGGTATTAAAGCAACGGGTAAACTAGGCGAAGTTATGAAGGAGTCAGCAGAAACAGCGTTTAGCTATTTTAAATCTACTTCACTAAATTATGGAGTAATTCCTCCAAAATATTCAAAAAAAGATATACATTTACATGTTCCTGAAGGAGCGACACCAAAAGATGGACCTTCTGCAGGTATTGCAATTCTTACATCAATAGTATCAGCTTTTACTAATATTCCTGTAGATAAAACAATTGCTATGACAGGTGAAATCACTCTAAGAGGAAGAGTTTTGCCTATAGGTGGGCTAAAAGAAAAACTACTTGCAGCTGCTAGAGGTGGTGTGAAAACTGTTTTAATACCAGAAAAAAATGAAAAAGATCTATCAGAAATACCAAAAAATATTATAAAAGATCTAAAAATAATACCAGTGAAAACAGCTGATGAAGTACTAAAGCGTGCCTTAACTAGCACATTATTACCAGTAAAATGGTCTGAAAATGATGAAAATCTACATATTACAACAAAAAACACAAGAAATGACCTACTAACTCATTGACATAAGCTCTGAATTAGTAAAAAATATTTATATATATGAAACCTTCCTGTAATGCTTAATATATATAGGTTTCAGTATTAATCATTAATAACTTATTAATAAAAGGACTTAACTATGAACAGACAAGAATTAGTTTCAAAAATTGGTGACTCAACAGGAGTTTCTAAAAACGTTGTTAACAAGGTTTTAGACTCTTTCATCGAAACAGTAACTCAGTCATTAAAATCAAATGAAGACGTACGTTTAGTTGGATTCGGTACATTCTCAGTACACCACAGAGATGCAATGGAAGGACGTAACCCAAGAACAGGAGAAAAAATTAAAATTCCTGCTTCTAAGCGTCCTAAATTTAAATCAGGTAGTCCATTAATCGACGCGATTAACTAATTTACTTGATTAAGTTTTTTTAAAAGCACCATTATAATCTTGGATTATTTTGGTGCTTTTTTATTAACAAAATATATTTTTAAAAAAAGCTATTGACTCTAACGCCACGTCATAGATTAAAGTTACTCCTAGATCATCTAAAGGTGAATATATGAGTTATACAGTAAAGCAACTAGCGAAGTTATCTAATGTAAGCGTACGAACACTACATTGGTACGATGAAATAGGATTGCTAAAGCCAGCTTATTACGGTAATAATAATTATCGTTACTACGAAGAAGAACAATTGCTAACTTTACAGCAAATCTTATTCTTTCGTGAACTCGGATTCAAGTTAGATGATATACAGGAAATGCTTATAAGAGACGACTTTGATAAAATTAAAGCTTTGCGCTCACATAAGCATGTACTGAAAAAAAATGTCAAAACTACGAATAAATTAATTCGTACAATTGATAAAACTATTTTACATTTAACAGGAGTAAAAACTATGAAACTAGAAGATATATTTGAAGGATTCACAGAAGAAAAACAAAAGATTTATGTTAATTACCTTTTAGAAAAAGGAGGAGTTAGCAAAGAAATCATGGAAAATTGTGAAAAGAAAATCAAAAATTGGACTAAAGATGACTGGATGTCGTACAAATCTGATGCTGATAAAGTGCAGACAGACTTAATAAATGCTATAGAAAAAAATGAAAAACCTGAATCTGATGAAGTTCAGAAAATAATAGATAAACACTATAAATTAACATGTAAAATTTGGATACCAGACAAATCCAGCTATATCTCACTTAGTGAATTATATGGGTCTCACCCTGATTTTATTAGATTTTACAAAAAACAACATCCAAAACTACTGGAATTTTTACAATCGGCAATGAATCTTTATGCCAAAAAGAATCTTCAGTAAAAACTTAGGGGGAGCCCCCTCCTGAGTTCTCTAGAACTGTTTTATAGCATTTCCTATTTTTTATCAAAAAATACTGGATTATTTCTATATATTGCAATATATTTCTGGTCCTAATCATAAGGGCGATTAGCTCAGTTGGTAGAGCGCCTCGTTTACACCGAGATGGTCGGCAGTTCGAATCTGTCATCGCCCACCACTTTATACCTAAAACACTTCAGATTGATAATCACTTAAATCAAGTAAATAATTATGGAATGAAAGATTTAGAGTAAAATCTACTGTTGTTCCATAACTTATAGTATACATATATAGCGAGATTAAAAAACACTGCACTCACCTCCCGCAATATAGCATTATATTCTAAATAACATATACTCAAAGAATACACAATTACATGCACTTAAGCATCTCCTAAACCTTATCTATATTGTGCTATTGAATTTGCTCAATTCCTCATTAGTTGACTATTATAAACATTAATGATAAACACTCTCCAAGTAAAAGGAGGTAATATCATGACACAATCAGTATTTGAACTCTCACAACTTAATTCGACTTATGGCTTTAGAGTAGATGGCCTTAGGGAAGGTGATTTCCTTGGAAGATCAGTGGCGATATTGCAGAATTTTACAATTCAGGGCAATGCTCAATTTGTATCCGGTGCATTTTTAGCATCAGTCGAGGGGGAGGCTCAGGTAGGTCAAGCTTATGTGTTTTCTGATTCAGGAACTTTAACTATTGATGGAGCTAATTTGGGTGATTGGTTTGGGTATAGCGTTTCTTCTCTTCGTATCAAAAATGAAGAATTTTCTTATTTGGCTATGACTGCACCAATAGCTAATAATGCATTAGTTACCAATTCTGGAGCTGCTTACATTATTTTTGGCCAAGAAAGTTTTGCTCAAAACACATTTCCTTCTATTGAATCTTTAGATGGCTCAAATGGTTTTAAATTAATAGGAGAAGGTTTTGATGCGTATACTGGCGCAGGTGGAGTAAAATCTATTGGAGATTGTAATAATGATGGATTTGATGATTTTGTTATTGGATCTCATTTTCCTGCAATGGAAGAGCCAGGTAGAATTCATATTGTTTTTGGTAAAGAAAATTATCCATCAAGTATAAGTCTTGGTAATATGTTACCTCAAGATGGTTTAGAGGTAAGAGGGGTAACTAATGATGGTTTATTTGGTTGGTCTTTCACTAATGGCGACTTTAATAATGACGGCAGAGTTGACTTAGCTGTTAGTGAATTTGCTAATGATAAAGTGTATGTTTTATTTGGAGGCATTACTCAGCCATTTAAAAATACCGACTTAAGTTCTTTAAATCAAGGTGATGGCTCTATCATTTCAAGGAATATAGAAAATGTCAATTTTGGTTATGCTTTAGAAAAAGCGGATATTAACAAAGATGGAGTTGATGATATTATCATATCTAGTCCGTTAGCAAATTCTGGTGCTGGTCAGGTTCACATTTTATTAGGTAGAAATAATTTTCCGACTTTACTTAATATTGATAATGATGTCTTTTTACAAAATTCAATAGTTGTTAACAGTGGAGATGCTTCTAGTAGATTTGGATTCAGCTTGTCTTTTGATTATTCTTTTTTAGCTGTTGGAGCTCCGATGGCATCACATGAAGCAGAAAACACTGGAAAAATTGTGTTAATAAACACTGATTTCGTGAATGGAAATTCTTTTAATATAACAGATAATCCGGATGGGGTATTTTTTATAAATGGAGAGAATGCACAAGATAGACTGGGTTGGTCCGTAGATATAAAACATAATAACTCAACAAGCCACCTTTTGGCTGGGGCTGTGAGGGCAAATCAGGATACTGGTAGTATGTATATATTGCATTCAAAGGAGATTGCCCAAGAGCTATTCGCGGCAGTAACGACTACTCCTACTACGACGGAGACAACAACACCTACTACAACATTAACAAGTACTCCGACAACAACGGTTACTACTACACCTGATGGTGGGTGTGTACCGCTTTCTCAAGCCTATAAAACATTTATCATAGGCGATGTGGAGATGTACGGAACTATCAAAATGAATATTCTTGGTGAATATGGTTTAGAGATCAGGGAATTTCAGGTTATCTCTGCTTATCATGCTACAAATCCTTGCGATATAGAAAACCCATTAATAATAGGTGGCGATAGTGAAAGTAGTGGGTTATATCTTTCAGCATCTGCAACTGAAAGCGGTTTTGTTGGTGTCCCAGCAGATTTTGATCCAGAGGGTTTCTGTATAAGAGATAATGTAGGTGTCTTGCAAGAAGTTGATTCAATGCCAGATGGGTTTGGTTGTTAATAGAGACAAAAGAATCACTGAACGTCAGATACAAATCTCTATCCAGCACTAATGAGCTTAAAATTCTCTTTATAGCCAAAAACATTGAGCAATAACTCTACCTTTTGCTGAGTTTCCTCATTCTCAATATGTGTAAGAATTTCATTAGCATATTTATTTGCCTCAGAAAGCAAGTCAGAATGAAACTCTAAATCTGCAATTCTAAAGCCAGGAAGACCACTTTGCTTGCTACCTAATATACTCCCACCTCCTCTCAGTTTTAGATCTTGTTCTGCAATATAAAACCCATCATTTGATTCTTTCATGATCTTAATCTTCGATACTGACGAATGAGTTAGATTATCAGGCGAATAAAGCATGATGCATTCAGATTGCTTTGTTCCCCGCCCTACTCTTCCTCGAAGCTGATGTAATTGAGCTAAGCCAAATCTATCTGGGGATTCAATAATCAATAAAGTAGCATCTGGAACATCAACACCTACTTCCACTACAGTAGTTGATACTAATATATCGACATCACCAAATGCAAAATCATTCATGGTTTTATCTTTCTCTTCTACAGGAAGTTTACCATGCATTAAACCGACTTTTCTAGCAAAGCTCTTTTTAAGAAAAACAAAGCGATTCTCTGCTGCTACATTGTCATTATCAACATCTCCTTCGATTAACGGACAAATCCAATATATTTTTTCTCCTAAACCAATCTTCTTTTTTATAAGTTCTATGATTTTATCAACTTTAGCTTCTTGTAAAGAATAAGTAGTTACTGGCATTCTACCTTTCGGCTTTCCTGAAAGTATTGATATATCCATATCTCCATACATAGTAAGAGACAACGTTCTAGGTATTGGTGTGGCACTCATAACAAGAACATCAGCATTCTTTCCCTTACTCATCAAAGACATACGCTGCTGCACACCAAACCTATGCTGCTCATCTATTATTACAAGACCTAAATCTTGAAACTCAACATTATCTTGGAAAATTGCATGAGTTCCTATTAATATTCCTATTTCTCCATTATTGAGCTTATCTAATATTATTTGTCTTCTCTTTCCCGTAATTTTTCCCGTTAGCAACTCCACTTTAATACCAAAACTCGATAGTGACTTAGAAATCCACGTAAAATGCTGATTTGCCAATATATCAGTTGGAGCCATCAATGCTGCTTGGGAGCCACTTTCAATCACATTTAGAATTGCACACAAAGCTACCAATGTTTTTCCACTACCAACA
>JAHZKS010000052.1 GCA_022600235.1 Alphaproteobacteria bacterium
CAATGATGAAATATAAACATCTCCCTCATTCTTATCCTTAGGAGGTTGATCTACAAAAGAAATAACTGACTTGTTTATTAATGTATCAAATGTTGCTATAGCCTCATTTATTACAACTTCTTTCTGCGCTTGATTATATTCTAATAATTTTAGATTAAGATTCTTTGTTCTATTCATATTTTTTTATTAATTGATTATTTATAACAATACTAGGTCTTTTAGCAGCCCTGCCCTTTTCTGGCATGATCTGCCTGTCATTCCGCGCTTGATGCGGAATCTTGAATATATAGAGCTCTAACTGCCTGAGATCCTGAATCGAGTTCATGATGACGGCGTTGGGGCGTTGGGAGTTCAGGGTGATAGTGTGGGCGATAGGGACACTATGGTGCGTGGTTAGGATGACAGCGCGTGTGCTTTACTATTGGAGTACAAAGCGAGCTAAAGCAGTAGATTCCATCAAATAAATGAGCATTATAAAAACATACTCGCTATAACTTAATGCGGTGCTAATAAAATCAGTAAAATGCTGCCAAACATCCAAGAATAAGATTTGGCTTAGATTTTATTGGTTACGTGCTGCTTTTTTTCTTTCGTGAGGACAAAGAAACTTTTTTCTCAATCTGATGCTCATTGGCGTAACTTCCACCAGTTCATCTTCTTTAATATATGATATAGTCTCCTCTAAAGTGAAAACCTTAAAAGGAGTAAGTTTTATATTTTCATCTGTACCAGATGCCCTCATATTTGTAAGCTGCTTACCTTTAACTGGATTTACTTCAAGCTCATTATCGCGATTATGCTCACCAATAACCATTCCTTGATATACTTTTGTTTTTGGTGGAACAAATAATATACCTCTATCTTCTAAGTTGTATAACGCATAAGCAGAAGTCTCACCATCTGAGTTAGAAATTAATGCACCATTTCTTCTTGCAATTATTTCTCCTTTCATAGGCTGATAACTATGGAATATACGGCTTAATATACCAGTACCTCTAGTGTCATTTCTAAACTCACTCTGGTACCCTATCAAACCACGAGATGGAACATGAAAAATCAATCTTAGCTTTCCACCACCAGATGGTTTCATTTCAATCACTTCACCTTTACGAGCAGCAAGCTTTTCTACTACTATTCCGCTAAATCCATCATCTACATCTAGAGTCACTTCCTCTATCGGCTCTAGAACATTTCCATCTTTATCTTTTTGAAATAAAACTCTAGGCTTTGAAACAGCGAGCTCGAAACCTTCACGCCTCATAGTTTCAATTAATACTCCAAGCTGAAGTTCTCCTCTTCCACCAACTTCAAAATTTTCTCCACTACCAGAAATAGTCAAAGTTATTGCTACATTACTTTGCGCCTCTTTTTCTAAACGATCTAAAATAGTACGAGCCGTAACCTTTGTTCCCTCTAACCCCGCTAATGGAGAATCATTTACACTAATAGTAACTGCCATTGTAGGAGGATCAATAGGATTAGATGATATAGGCTTATTTACACTTGGAGCACATATAGTATCAGCTACCGATGTGCCTTCAAGACCTGCAACCGCAACTATATCTCCAGCACTAGCTGATTCAATTGGAACCCTCTCTACACCACGAAACCCAAATAACTTAGTTAATTTTGTATTCTCAATTACCTTTCCGTCTAGATTTATACTTTTTACATTTGTACCAACTACAGCACTTCCAGAATACACACGACCTACCAAAACTCTACCAACATAGGAATCTTGAGTTAATATACTCACAAGCATGGAAAAGCCAGTGTCTTTATCTGTATTTGGCGCCGGAACAGAGTCTTTTATTGTCTCAAATAATGGAACCAGGTTTTCTCCAACTACATCTTCCTCTAAAGAAGCCCAACCACTTCTACCTGAGGCATATAAAACAGGAAAATCTAATTGCTCATATGTAGCGCCTAGAACCATAAATAAATCTAGTATCTCATCTAAAACTTCTTTTATTCTCTTATCTGGCCTATCAACCTTATTGATTATAACTATAGGCTTTAAACCAAGCTTCAGAGCTTTTGTAAGAACAAATTTTGTTTGAGGCATTGGACCTTCTGAGGAATCCACCAAAAGAACTACACCCTCTACCATTGAAAGTACCCTTTCTACTTCTCCTCCAAAATCAGCATGCCCAGGAGTATCGACAATATTGAATTTAATATCGTCATATACAAATGAAGTGCATTTCGCGAGTATTGTGATGCCTCTCTCTTTTTCCAAGTCATTAGAATCCATCATTCTTTCTTCTACAACTTGGTTATCACGAAACATACCGCTCTGCTTTAGCATGTTATCTATAAGAGTTGTTTTACCGTGGTCAACGTGAGCTATAACTGCAATATTACGAAAATGCATAATTTTTCTTTTTTAAATTTGTTTTAATAGGTATGAGTATAAAGAATGAAACTAGCCCATGAGAAGCAACTAACAATCTATAATCAAGAATGTATAAATAATCTATTTTTTCATTTAATGCTATTAAATATATCTAAATAGTGCTGTAAGAGCAAATTCTAAAAAGAAATTTTCCAAAAAATGCTCTTATAATTTATTGTAATGACCCAATGAATGCCATTAACTAACAAACAAGTGTATCCAGTCAATTAAATAGTATATTTCTCAATAATAATCAGGAATTTCCAAAAGTAATCTTTAAAAGCATAATGCAACCAATAGATCTGAGGAGCTTGATTTACTTACCTCTCCTCAGATCTATATATTATTAAAGCTGCTAACTTAAGTCTCCTTCATTATCCGAAATAGCACTTAAATCTTCACCTGTTAATTTTTGAGTAGATTTATCTACTTTTATATTTTCTAAAAAATCTTCAAAACCTTCATTTCTTTTTACTTGATCATCTTCTGACATATTTTTCCTCAAAATAAATTGGTTTATAAAAGCAGGGATAAAACTTATAGACTCTGGAGTGATGATCTATTGAATCTTTAACTCAGACCCAAAACCACGACCAACAACACCAGAGATTTGAAACACTTTCACCATAGAGAGGTTAGAAAAATATTTTTGATCTAATACAATATACGGTTGGCTTCTAATGACTGTATCTATATTCCCTAATTTTGTGATACAATCAATCTCGTAACATTCTTTTTCTTCATGTAGCATTATATCTACATTATTACGCATTGTTCCTCCTATACGCGATCTACGCGTCCAAGAAATTTTTACCTTTTCATTTGATATTTCTTCATAAAAAAGATGAACCGGTGACAATGGTTTAAGAGAATTAGCATTCCATGTAAATCTATTATTTTCGGTTAAGTCTAATTTTTCTCCATCTGAAACTAAAAAGTAATCACTTTCGAATCCTAGAAGTTGCATTGATATATCAACTGACGTAAGGTTTTTATCTAATAATATGAATCTCTCTCCTGGCTGATGAGAATCAGTAAATGATTCCGTGCCCATACGTCCTCTAAGAAATACAGAGAGTTTATATAGATTTTCGCTGACTAACTGAGCATTCTTAAATTGCACTATCTCGTCACCTATAATAGCCATATTAGCTTTAGATAGTATTTGATCATCGCTTACAGATTCTAAGGATCCAGAAATTAAACTGACATTTATCGTGTTTTCTGTATCAAATATAGAATAATTAGCATCTCTTAGCCTATCATGCACACTACCTACTGTGCTTTCTTTTATCACATCTGTGACGTAATGATAAGAATTATTATAAAAAAAATAAATTGATGCAGGCTTAAATGTTCCTGATTTCGCTGCTACTGCTATATTAATATTATTATACTCTTTAAATTCCCCTATTCTTGCAGGAAGATCTAGCGCATAAGATATATAATTACATTCAGTTGATATATTCTCTTGATTGATTTGTATATCTGCAGGGTCATATTGACTATTACAAACCCCTATAATGTAAGAGTTTCCTTCTATCTCTAAACATTTATTTTCTATTATTGATATCGTTGATACCTTAATATGATATAATGAGTCTTGATAATTGAGAGTTATAATATCCCCTGGTCTCAAAAACATATATTTAAACGGAAGCTTAATCTTATATAAATGCCTTGCATTCCATATCTGCTGTAGTAGTTCTTTAGCTTTTTTAGAGATTAATCTTTCGCTAAACACTATATTAGATGCTAATAATAAATGTTTATCACTAGACGTATGATAATTTTGAGCTCTTGAAACGTTTTGATTATATAATTTTGACTTATCTGAATATATTAATTCAATTTTCTTAGGCAATCCCTCTTCATCTTGATGAATAATTTGAATTAAGTTATTATTAAAGTTATAGATTAGCTCTGAGCTATTTATCACATGATTGCCAAAGGACTTAGGAGAGATAAATTTTAACAACCCATCTGATTCTTGCACATCAAAGAAATAGAATCTTGATAAAAGCTCTATAACATCTTGAGCTGCAACCACCTCATCGATAACAAAGCCGTCTACCACATCAATAATTTTACTGGTATCTATTTGTTTAACATCTATACCAGACCTCTTACACAACTCATACAAGACGTCTGACAACAGAGAGAGTCCAAATTTTCCATTAACCCAATGGCCTTTATCCCATTTATTTCCATCTCCCCAAACCTGAGAAAAACTTGGCCAGCTTGGGTACGGACGCGCATCCCAAGTCCAAAGAAATAAATTTTCTACTATATTTGATTTCTCCCACCTTTTAATAGTAGCGTTTATCGCAACTCGTTGACTATAAAAGTCGATTATTCCTTTAGATCCCTTTGGAAGACCACCATCATATGACTCTGGATCAAAAAAAACATTGGGCTGATTTGCACAACCATCTACAGAAGGAAAACCAAATTCTGTGAACCATATTTTTTTTGATTTTGGTTTCCAGTTTGTTTTTGTTTTGTCTGGATTAAAATGATGACTATTCCACCAATACTCTATATTCTTCAAAGCATATTTAGGAGATAGCTTAAATTTACTATTTTTATCATTATAGTAATAATCATATAACTCTCCAGAATCCCAACCTTTTATGACATCACCTTCCTCAAGAACTTCTGCATAATTATCAGTTAATGGAAAATAAGCATCTATACCAACAAAATCAATATATTGAGATGACCATAAATCATCCATATAGAAGTAGCCTAGATTATCGTGATGATATTCGGACCAATCAGCTGCATAGCTGATATGTACATTACTTCCTAATATTACTTTGACTTGCCTTGCTAGCTCTATAAGACATCTCACAGCAGGATATTCATTCTTGTTATCCCTTATTGAGGTAATTTTCTTAAAC
>JAHZKS010000053.1 GCA_022600235.1 Alphaproteobacteria bacterium
TATATCACCCTTTTTGTAAGGCTTCTTTATAAAACTAACCGCACCTAGTTTCAAACTCTTTTTCTGCTCTTGTATATCTGATACACCACTTTGTATAATCACCGGAATATTTTTTGTAGATGGGTCTTGTTTCAGTTTTTTTAGAAGCTCTAATCCATACATATCTGGCATCATTAGGTCTAAAAGTATCAAAGAAATATTTGGATGTTTTTCTAAACACTTTATTGCAGAACCTGCATCCTCTGCTTTAATAGCATTATAACCTAAAGATTCAAGAATCATTCCACCAGAATCTAAACAAATTTGTTCATCATCAACTAATAGAACTTTCTTGCTAGACCTATTATTCACAATAGGAGAATCTAAATCTTGATCTTCTGCGCTGTATTTTTTTGGATTGAATATAATTTTTTTTGAATTGCCACGAGGTAGTAATACAGTAAAAATACTACCTTTATCTTTTCCTTCTGCAGTAATCTTACCTTTATGAGCTTTCACTATCTCTCTACATAATGCCAATCCAAAACCCACACCTCCTGTATGTTTCTTTGTTTTACTACTACGCGAAAATATACCAAAAATTTCTTCTTCTTCTCCCTTTGGGATACCGATACCATCATCTTCTACACATATTCTCAGATTTTTACTATTTTTGTCTTCCTCTATATGTACTATTATATTCCCTTCTTTCCTAATATAACGAACAGAGTTGTTTAGAAGATTTGTAAAAAGCTGAGTAATTTTTACCTTATCACATGTCAAACCTATATTCGTATCTTGCGCTACAACTATTTTAACTTTGATATTTTTTTTCTCACTTAATATGAATGCCTCTAAGCGATCTACAACAGTGTGTATAATTCTATATACATCAATATTTGGATGCATATCAAACACCATTTTTCCATACTCAAACTTTGATAAATCAAGAATGCTGTTAACTAAATTCATTAGTCTATCTCCGCTATTAGACATAATGCTCACATATTTATACCTTTCCTTATCATCCATCTTTGACCAACTAGATGCTAATTCTTTGGAAACACCTATAATACCTTGTAGAGGAGTCCTGACTTCATGACTTAAATTATTCAGAACTTCCTGTTTTACACTTAAAGCATCCTGCAAATGTGCAGTCCTAATCTCCACTATAGTCTTTAGACTTTTATTCATCTGATCTTTTGTAGCAATTATTTTCTTCTGAATTAAATCTTTATTTCCAGAAAATAGCCCACCTATTAATATTGTAAAAATATATAGATAAATCATTTCATTAGATATATGGATATTCGTTATATCCGCTCTGCCAGCAAGAATAAAATCGTACGCTACTACAGCAAATAATGTGCCTAAACAAAACAATAATATAAAACTTATCCAATCAACCAACAGGACAAGAAAGAATAATGCTATGGCTAAATTTATTACACTAGGAAAAGATGACTGATTTAAGAGCAGCATGAATACACTCATAAATGATAGACTGTATAACAATGTTAGATGCCAGTATTGCGGCAGGTACTGCTTCATTTTTTTAGGCCATATTTGATGTATCACCAAAAAGAAGCATAGAACTCCGGCTGCTACTCTCATTATTGAAATTAAAAGATAGAACCTCTCAGGAATTGCACTTCCCCACATAAAAATCGGTATGAGATAATTAATTACAGCAAAAGCGCCAAATAACACATAATGGCTACCATATGACTCTACTCGATCTTTAGAATAGTCAGAACATACATACTTCAACATGTGAGGAACGTATAAGAGAGCTGTTTTTATACAACCAAATAAATTTCTAAAGTGTGTGAATATCTTTCTTCTAGTAAGGACATGCAGAATATTCTCTCTTTTCGCTATTAACCAAAAAAAGAAAAAAGATACGGTATTACCTAGTAACCCAAATAAAGAACCGCTCATCCACTCATATATATTAGTCAAATAAAAATGACCTAAAATATGACAAGTAATACCAACTAAGAGGGTAATAAAAAAACCTTTTCTTGTGACTTTAGCACCTAGTAATCCACAAAACATAGGTATCAATATAGTAGATGACCAAATACCAAGTATAGTTGCCAATATCTCTATCACACTTGAAAAAGATGTAGCAATTATTATTGAAATTACCCCTATAGCAAATGTCACAAACCTCGCTAGGAGCAATTCATTTTTCACTTTCACTAACGGTTTAATTGTATCATGTATTAGAGATACAGATGCAGTATTTAAGTTAGAGTCAGCAGTAGACATAATAACCGCAAGAATTCCTGCCATAGCAAACCCTCTAACTCCTATTGGAAGTAGTTCATTTATTAAAGTTGGCATGACAAGTCTAGATTCAACATCTGGAAATAAAACCACTCCCAATAAACCTATAACTGCGATAACAAATACAAATGGCACCTCAATTAATACACCTATCTTTAAAGAAGATTTCAACTGCTCTGTACTCTTTGCAATTAATAATCGCTGAGCCATTAGAGCTTCAAATGGTATACTTAGATATATAAACAAAGGTATAATCTGAGTATATAGAACATCTTTGCTTGGTAGCTCAAAATAGCGTCTTGGAACTTCTGCAAATAGACTTTGATACCCACCAACCTTTGTTAATCCTAAATTACAAATTAAAGGAATTGCAATAATCAATATACCAAACTGAAATACATCAGTTGCAACCACAGAGGACATGCCTCCAAATGTAGAGTAAAGAATAACTATTCCCGCAGCAACTAGTATACCTGTAACTTGATCGATACCTAAGAAAAATTGGAAGACGTAACCCATAGCAGCAATCTGCGCCGCTATCGCTCCTGCAGAAACAAGGAATGCACATATACCTGTGATGATTTTTGCATTCTCTCCGTATAATTCTTCAACAATCCCACCACATGATATCTTATTAAGAAACTTAGAAAATTTCGGAGCTATAAATTTTATGATAATTAATTTCTGAACAATCTGGCCAACAAAGATTAATCCGAATATTAAAGCCGTTGAATGTATTTGTTCTATAACTCCTAAAGTTGCACCACCTCCTATAAGGGTTGCAAAAATTGTAGCCATCAGAACTAGTGTTGGAAAGTTTCTGTCAGAAACAGAGTATTCTTTTATATTTTTTATACTCCTACCTTTCCACAAACCTATAGCAAGAGTGAATAGCAAATAAATTATTACGATAAGAAAATCAATAGACATATTCCCCCTCTCAAAATATCAACTCTAGGGTTACAATAATTAATAATTAATTTTTTTACAATTGATTATTTTATTTTTTATGGTTTAGAAGTTTCTTGTGCAGCCGCCAAAGAAGCCAACTTCGCAACTAACATATAAGAAAATGCAGCAGAATCTTGATCTTTTACATTCATACTAAAAAACTGAGCACCTGACCTGTTAAGGCTCTCAAAGGAATCTTGAGTTGAATTTACACGCATCAAGCTTTGTATTGGTTTGCCTCCTAACATATAAATCATTGGCTCTGCGGGTTGGTTTTCATAATTTAATTCCGTTTTAATTCCTTCTTGAATTATTACCCTTTCATTCACTAACCCATCCTTTATTATATGCATCTTTTTTCTTAGCTTTCTGTTCATTGAGTACACTTCTTCTCCGCTCCTTACAGTCATGATGCCCATACCATATGTACCACTATCGGCTTTCACAAATAGGTATGGCTCATCTTTAATTCCATAATCTTTATATTCTTTCTTTAAAACATGAATCATTTTATCAGCATGATTTGCTATACAATCAATACCTTTTGAAGTCTGGAAATTTACTTCACCACATTTAAGAAATTTAGCTAATAAAAAAAACTTTTCTAGATTGAACTCTAAGCAAAATTTATTTAGTACCTCTTCATATTTACTAAAGTGAAAAGACTTTGTTCTAGAATGCCACCCGTAATCTAATGAAGGAATGATTCTTTGCTCTAGATTATAAAGAATCTCTGGCATACCACGGCTAAAATCATTATTTAAGATGATTACATCTGGATCAAATAAGTTGTTAATAACTATCCTATCTTTAACTCTTGATAGCTCAGCAATGCTTGCTATTTTTACATTCCTTCTTTTTCCTTCTAAGATTCTTTTTAAAGATTTAATATTCTCTAGATAAAATTGATTCCTTGTATGATCCTCTGGAATTAGTAAAATCTTTTTTCCTAAATCTTGGGCATTCATAAACTCATCAGCAAATTTAGCAATATCATTCAAATCTTTTTCTGCAATATTATTAAATCCGGCTGGAAATACATTGGTGTCTATTGGTGCCACTTTAGTTCCTGAATCTCTAATATCAACTGAAGTAAAAAATAAAGGACTTATATTAGAAATCTTATACTGCTCTGCAATCCACTCCTCTATCTTACTTCCTTGATCTAAAAGTAATTCATGCACTTTATTATGGATAAATTTTTTCATATCATTACCTTAGTATCATCGCAATCACGGCAAATATTGATGCTGTCTCTGCCCTTAAAATATTTTTCCCTAAAGAAACGCTAGTCACATTCTTATTTTTCAGAATCAGCTCTCTTTCTTTCTCTGTAAAACCACCTTCAGGCCCAATTAGAACTGTAACTTTACCTTGATGATCAATTTTTGAAATGACATTTTTTTCCTCACATTCATCACAAAATAATATTTTATTATCGCAATTACTTAACCAAGATAATAAACTTTGCGCAGGAAAAAGGTTTGGCACATCTATTCTCCCACTCTGTTCTGAAGCAGAAATAGCATAGGAACGAAGTTTATCAACAGTAATTTTTCGTACAATACTTCTCTCTGTGATGACCGGATGGAAAGAAGTGCAGCCTATCTCTGTGCATTTCTCGATTAAAAATCTTAATCTCTCCTGCTTTATTGGAGAAAAAGCTACATTAATATTATGAGATTTTTCTAGAGTTCTAACCTGTTTTTTAATAGATAATAATATCTTTGATTTGCTTATCACTTCTTTTATATTTACTAAAAACTCACCACTCTCCTCATTAAAGAGTAAAAACTCATCCTCTTCTTTCAACCTCAACACTTTTGTAATGTGATGAATCTTATCTGTATTACAAAATAAAACATCTGAAGAAACAGAAATTTGATCTTCTGTATACACTCTTTTAAGTAAATTATACATGAAAGTAATTTTATTTATAATCTAGTTTATACATACCAAGTATATAGAATTAACTACAGCAGATTATGCTTTTATTTTCATTTCTAATACATCTTTAACTTTAGTTAAAAGCTGTTGCAACGTAAAAGGTTTTGAAAGAAAATTAAAGTCATTATCATCATCAACTCCATAAGCATCAGAGAAAGCTTCTTCTGCATATCCAGAAATAAAAACTACTTTTACTTTTGGGTAGTCCTTCTGAATTTTTGAGATTAA
>JAHZKS010000054.1 GCA_022600235.1 Alphaproteobacteria bacterium
ACCAGTAGCTAACGCAACTGCACCAGTAGCTAACGCGACTGCACCAGTAGCTAACGCAACTGCACCAGTAGCTAACGCGACTGCACCAGTAGCTAACGCAACTGCACCAGTAGCTAACGCAACTGCACCAGTAGCTAACGCAACTGCACCAGTAGCTAACGCAACTGTAGAAGAAGAAGCAGTAGTAGAAGAAGCAGCAGCAGAAATTGTATTAGATGCAATGGATAAGTATCTTCCAGAAGCGTGTTCTAATGGTTTCTTTAAAAGAGATAAGAATATTCAGATGAAGGTTTGTAACAAGTTAGCTCATGAGTTGAAATGTAATCAAGGAATAGAGCATTTTGATGATTTAGCAGATAACAATGAATTCGCTAATCGTATGAATGAGTACAGTCCAATCGTTGGGAAGTTAGAAGAGATATATAATCATATAGAGTGTTAATATTCTTCTAATCTCTAAAGAAAAAAAGAAGGTCGGTATTTTGCCGGCCTTTTTTATTTAATATATAATGTTTCAATAAGGTCACAGAACTTAAGGATTTAATTCTTTTGTCATAAAATGCTTTGTTCTCAAATTTTTTTAGGTTATATGTGGAATAATACAAATTTTATACTACATATTTTAACCAATATTGGAGGAGGAGTATGGGATATAAGTATCCTTATAAGAGAAGGCCGCGCAGAAACATCATCACAAAAGAGCTAAGGGAAAAGCATAAATTGGGGTTAACTTTATCTCCAATTGATTTATGCCTAAGAAAAGATCTTATCACAAAAGATATGCACAGAGCAGCTAATCACTTTATTTTTCTTCATAATGCGCGGTTTAGTACTGCAAAGCTGAAATGTCAAATTAGCAAATGTTACCATGGCATTTTCGAAGAAACTCTTTTTGAAAAACCAACAGAGGAGTTGTTAGAAGAAGTCAGGAAAGAATATATTGCTGTGGTTGAGTTGTTGAAGTCTGTAAAGTCTTATGAAGTAATGATGGATATTTGTGTTTACAATATATATCCATGTTTTCTCAAGAAGATAGGGAGTTTAGATGAATCTATTTATTATGAGTTTATGAAATTTAAGAGAGCCTTAGAGGATATGAATAGGTTTATGATAAAGAATATTAGCATAAAATAGTCTTTTTATACTGATGTTTTGATGCAACATTATATATTTTTTATAAAGAAACTTAGTGAAGTCTATGTGTTTTTGGGTTATCATTTTAGTTAGAGACAACTTATTTGTTTTATATGAAAAATAAAAGTGCTCAACTAAAAAATAACCTAGGTAATGTTTACATAGTATTATCAAGGTTTCTAAAAAGACAAAACACAATCACACACAGATTAGGAGAAAATCCAGTCGCTATGCACCAAAGAGCTCTTTGGAGATAGTTAATTTTGTGAGTTTTTGTTCTTGTTAAGGAATTCAAGCCTAGTTGTCTTGCTACCAGCCTTTCCTCTTTGTTTGTAAATTTTCTTTTTATTCAGAAATTAATATAAACAGATTGATTTCATACAAGCAATACCGATGAAGAAGGTTAATTTTTATTAATTTTATTGCGTTTTCTTAAGATTTGCTGTATAATACAACCTTGTTTTATTAATTTTTATTATAGGTATAAAATGAGTTTTTACGATACTAATTCAGATTCAGATCAAGGTATATTAACCTTAGAAGATCAATGTGCTTTTGATTTGACATCTTACGAAGTAAGTACAGACAAGGGACATCAGGAATATTTGCGTTCAGCAAAAGAAAAGCATGAGGATGAGTCAGCTATCTTTACTATTGTTGTTTTGGCTGCTTTATCTTCTTTGTTTGTGATCGACCGAATCTAACTTAAATCACAAGATAGTGAATCTTAAGGCTACAGATGGTTAACCATGCCATCATTCTGCGCGGCATATTAAATTTTGTTCTGTGCAGACATAACTCTTGCTGTCATTCCGCACTTGATGCGGAATCTTATTCATAAGGAACTCTATATGGTTAAGATCCTGAATCAAGTTCAGGATGACAGTGCGGGTGTTCTGGGATGAAAGAGCATGTGGTGCAGCTATAACTCATGCTGTCATTCTTCGCTTGATGCGGAATCTTATTCATAAGGAACTCCAATCGTAAATAAACCTAACAGAGTTGGTGCCCCTGACCTGACTCGAACAGGTACGTCCCAAAGGACAACAGATTTTGAGTCTATCGCGTCTACCAATTCCACCACAGGGGCTAAGAGTCATATTGTATATAAAGAAATGAGCATTTAAGCAATCATTTTATTTGTAGGAAATGCTGATTATCTTTGTTTGGGTGAGAATGATATTAAAGCCAGAAAAACACTATTATATAACTTTTCGTTAGTAATAATGAAAAATGCTATCCAACTTCATTGAATGAGGGCTAATTGTACGTTACAATTTTATTAATGCATTTGGAGAGTTGTCATGGAAAGTGAAACGCAATCTACTGTACCACCACCGCCTTCCTCTGAGCCTTCTGCTTCTTCTGCCGCTCCCGACTTAAGCAAAGCGCTTTTGCTTTTAAATAGTGCATCAGATCAAAGTCAATTAACTCCTCAACAATTGCTAGATATTTTGCAACATGGTTCAAGATCTGAGAAAGCAAAGCTTCTTCTAAATGAAAACCTAGTTAGAGAACTTGCAGCTGGGGAACAGGAAGTGGTTCGTTTCTTTTGTAACCTTGATAATCATGATGCAGATGTTAAAGCTGCTATAGGTGCATTTGGTATTATTCGTCAGGGGACGTTCAAATTTTTAACTGGTAAAAACCTTCTAACTCACATTAGCGATCCAGATACATTTAATAATATAATAAATAATGCACCACCAGAGTTATTGGTTCAGGCTATTGACAAAGATATATTGCGTTATAATAAATTAACGAATGAGCATATTAAGACTCTTCTCAACAAAGGTGATGACGAGATTAACAGAAGACTATTTGAGAATGATTCCTTTAAAGAGAAGGCAGAGGCGGCAGAAGCAGAGTTAAGGGCGGAAGCAGAGAGAGAGGTGGCAGAGGCAGCAGAGGCGGCATTTAAATCAAAAGTTGAGTATGCGAATGACAGAGCTTCAGATATTACATATTTTATAGAGCAGTTGCCTGAGTTAGAGAAAAGGGTAAATAAATATCTTCCAGAAGAATACGAGATAGATATAGTTCCTGATGCAAATTATAGAGTTGCTATTCACACTCTAACAGGTTTGTTTGCAGCAGGTGGTAATTTGTATATAGGAAATAAATTTAAATTTTTGAGTTTTTCATTAGACTCAATAAGTTTTGTAATGAATCACAAGACGGATTGGTTAACACATGAGAATCCATATATACATTGTGGTCTTCAGACTGTTGATAATATTGTTTCTACATTATCATTTTTTAACCCCAATATTGTGGCTCCAACTGCAGCATTATTTTATGCAAGATGTATAAGTGTTGGGTTTGAAGAGTATCTTGGGTATAAAAACGCTGTAAGAATAGACTTGGTTTTGCAGTCCATTCAAGACGGTTTATCATATGCCAATGTTGGTTCGTTTTTATCTTGGTTGGTAAATGTTGCTAAAACTATAGATAATGCTTTAACTTTAGGTAGCGAAGTACTTCTTTCCCTTGAGCCTGGTGTTCATGGTGCGTTAGAAGATCATTCAGAAGAACTTTAAGTTTTTTGTATATTTTTAGAGCTGTACTTTTAAAAAATTTTTCTGTATAGATCTATTTAAATCTAAAAAAGTAGTGGAGATATGCCTAAAGACAAAGAAGCAGCAAAAGCAAG
>JAHZKS010000055.1 GCA_022600235.1 Alphaproteobacteria bacterium
ACTTGAGGTAGATTAGAAAGTATAAAAGAAAAATACACCAATACAATGCTATTATTCTTGCTTACCTTTAAATCCGGTTGCAATTAGGTATATTTCGTATGAAGCTTTACGACTTGAATTGGGTTTGAAATGTTTTATTTTGATAAAATGTCTTTTTATTTCTTTAAGAAGATCACCTTCTGCACCACCTTGGAAAATTTTCATTACCAAGGAACCTCCCTCAGCTAAATGATCTTGAGCAAACGCAAATACCTCCTCACAAAGAGCAATTATTCTCAGATGGTCGACTTTCTTGTGACCTGACATATTTGGTGCCATATCAGATATGATGATGTTTACATTTTTTCCATCAAGAGATTTTTTTATCTTTTCGTACGCTTCTTCAGTAGTGAAATCTTCTTGAATGAATTCAACATTATTTATCGGCTCCACTTCCAAGAGATCAATTCCTATAACCTGCGATGCCCCTTTCTCTTGGGCAACCTGAGCCCAACTTCCAGGTGCAGCACCAAGATCTAACACTACATCATTTTTTCTAAAAACTTTAAACTTTGTATCTATTTCTAATAACTTATAAGCAGCACGCGATCTATAACCATCTTTCTTAGACTGCACTACATACGGATCGTTAAAATGACGCTGCAGCCAAAAAGAAGAAGACTTCTTTCTGCGCTTAGCAGTTTTCACTTTTACAAATAAGCTTCTGCCTTTTATCGATGTGTTAATAGTTTTAGTCACCGCATGATCTCAGGTTAAATTATAACTGCATGCATTTCTTTCAATCCAACAGTATATATGTATTTGTAACATAATTTCATGAATTTTGCAAGATTGTGTAGTAGGGACAAAACTTGATGTCATTCCATGCCTGACACGGAATCTTATACTACACGGCTTTAAGTGGTTGTCATCCTGGATCGGAGTCCAGGATGACAGCGCGGTACTGCAAAGCGATAGTGCGTGTGGTGGTATAGTGCGGGAGGACGACCTGTGGTGACTCAGGGTGGTGAAGTAGGACAGCGCTGGGGTTTGACGCTATGGACAGCCTGGGGTGAGTTAGAGGATGACGGCACGGGAGATGGTGCGTGTTCTGTTAAGTAGTCTCTTTCACGAAGAAGCTTTGAAGTTGTTTGATATGGCTTATTTCTTCAATTTCAAAGCCCTTCGTGTTAATAGAAATTTTACTCCCTGCGGGTATAATAAATTTCTTAAACCCAAGCTTGAAAGCCTCTTTCAAACGCGTATCAACATTACTTGTTCTTCTCACTTCACCCGAAAGACCAACTTCACCAAACGCAATCATATCTTTTGGTAGAGGTTGATTTTTTATAGCAGATATTAAAGAACAAATCACCGCAACATCTGCTGCTGGCTCTAATATACGCAAACCACCAACAACATTCAAATATACTTCATAATTACTTAAGTTCACACCATATCTACTAGATAAAACTGCTATCATCATAGATAGTCTGTTTAAGTCCCATCCTACTACTGCCCTCCTCGGAGCCACCATATGCGATCTTGAAACAAGTGCTTGAATCTCAACTAATATTGGCCTCGTACCTTCTAAACCAGCAAATATAGTAGACCCACTTACAGATGCATTGCGCTCAGATATGAATAGAGATGAAGGGTTTTTTACTTCTTCCAAACCAGCTTCAGACATTTCAAATATTCCTATCTCATTGATATTACCAAAACGGTTTTTTACAGATCTCAACACACGATAATTGTTGCCCTTCTCTCCCTCAAAGTACAAAACTGTATCAACCATGTGCTCAAGAATCTTAGGACCAGCAATTTGCCCTTCTTTTGTAACATGCCCAACTATAACCATGATAATACCCTTTCTTTTTGCAACTGATATTAATTCATGAGCTGAAGCCCTCACTTGAGATACAGTTCCAGGAGCAGATGGAATATCTGGTATGTACATGGTTTGTATGGAATCTATGACTACGCATTTGATTCCTGTTTGATCGGACTCTAAAGTTTTAACTATATCAGTAACATTAGTAGTTGCTAAAAGATTAACTGGAGCATTTTTTACATCTAGTCTTGTTGCATGCAAACGAATCTGATCTATAGATTCTTCACCACTAATATAAGCACATGGGTTTGAGTCTGAGGATAAAGCACTGACAACTTGTAGCAATAATGTGGATTTTCCAATACCAGGATCACCTCCAATTAAAATCGTGGATCCATCAACAAAACCACCACCTAATACTCTATCTAACTCCGATATTTTTGATTCAAGCCTAGGCTTGTTTGAAATACTGCCTTTTAGAGAGATAAATTCAGCAACTGCACCATCACTACTAGATACGGAAAATTTATCTTGAGCAATTTTTTCTGCCTCTATTGTATTCCACTCACCACACTCATTGCATTTACCAGCCCATTTACCATATTTGGATCCACAATTTTGACAGATATATTCGTATTCTTTTTTTGACATAACCAGAAATTAGCTCACATATAAATATATTTTAGATTATATGAATTTGCACATATTGTGAAATGATTTTTTCTTCTACATATACATATAAAATGCTAGCATCCACATTGTTTTGAAGTAATCTTAATAAGAATGGAATGCAAGACACATCAATCATATGGTTAAGACGAGATTTAAGGTTAGATGATCATTTTGCATTCAGGCATGCGAATGATCTAAATTCGTCTATTTTACCTATATTTATTTTTGACACAGAAATTCTAAAGAATTTTAAAAATAAAGAAGATAAAAGAATTAGCTTTATCTTAGATAGAATCCTTTTCCTAAATTCTAAGCTAAAAAAATATAATTCCAAGATTCATGTATTCCATGGAAAACCTATAGATATTATATCGAAAATCATATCTAAGCTCAAACCTAAAAACATTATAGCAGGAGCCGGATATGAGCCATATGATATAAAGAGAGACAAAAATATTCAGGATTTATGTGAAAGAAATAATGTCAATTTTATACTAGATAATGATCATTTAATATTCCCTCCTAACTCAATAGTGAAAGACGATGGCACACCGTATAAAGTCTTCACACCCTACTCACGAAAACTTTACAGCCAGATTGATGAAATCTCTACAAATGATTACAAAGTAAAGCAGTTTAATCCTTGGAAAATAGATGCATATAAACATCTAAAAGAATATGCATTAGATTTGTCTCAAGAGAAGAGCGATATATTAGACAACATTGGATATTCTTATTCAAAATATGAACCATGGAATTGTGAATTCCAGAACTCTGATATTAAATCGTTCAAAGATAAACTTTACCATTACAAAGAATCTAGAGATTTTATGTCTGAAGATGGCACAAGCAAATTTTCTCCTTACTTAAGGTTTGGATTCATATCTATTAGGGCATGCCTAAGAATGGCAATATCCAGTCAAAATGCACATACCTGGATAAATGAATTAATATGGAGAGATTTCTATGCGATGGCAATATATTTTAGCCCAGAATCTGTTACACAAGAAGTAATAGCAAAATTTAGAAAACTAGAATGGAATCAAAATGAAGAAGCATGGAAAAAATTTACCAGCGCACAAACCGGCTACCCCATTGTTGATGCATCTGTAAGGCAGCTAAAAGAAATAGGCTGGGTTCATAATAGAGCAAGAATGATCGCGGCAAGTTTCCTTACAAAGCACCTACTTATAGATTGGAGAAAAGGTGAAGAATTTTACTCACAACACCTAATGGATTACGAGCTGTCTTCTAACGTTGGAGGATGGCAGTGGGCTGCATCAACTGGTTTTGATGCGCAGCCATATTTTAGAATATTCAATCCATATTTACAGAGCAAAAAATTTGATCCTCAAGGAAAATACATAAAAAAATACCTGCCAGCACTAAACAAAGTAGATACTAAAGATATTCACTCTCCCAAAGATTTTAGTAAGAGCCTTCACTATCCAGAACCTATAGTTCAGCATGAAATAGCGAGAAAAATTGCTATAGATATGTATAAAAATTGTTAGATTCCTGGAGTAGAAATAATTTCATTGATAAGTGAAATTTATATTGTATAATGGCTTTACTGTAAATTTGTTGAGTTTTTTGAAATGGCAAGAATAACTGTTGAAGATTGTACACAAGTAAAAAATAGATTTGAACTATCTGTCTTAGCTGCATATAGAGCAAAAGAGATATCTAAAGGTTCTCAGGTAACAATAACAAAACAAGAGAATGATAAAAACACTGTAACTGCATTAAGAGAAATTGCAGAAGAAGGTGTATTAGTTGATGATCTTAGAGATGCATACACTCGTAGCATGCAGAAAAATGCACAAGCAGATGATTTACTTGAAGAAGAAACCCAAAATGTAGCAACAGATCTAGTAGAAGCTGATAATGAAATTGCTGATGAAGCAAACACAGATTTGGCAGAAGAAACTTCAAGCGAAGAAGGTGATGACTATATTTCAGTTGACGATTATACTTTTGAAGATGAAAATGATCTAGACGACTAAAGATCATTTCGTAACATAAAGGAATAAATGTCAAAAGATGGATTACTAGAAAAAGTTATATCCTACGACGAATCTCATTATATTAATCAAGTTCGTAAAGCAATGCTTTTTGCTGAGGCAGCTCATAGCCATCAGAAAAGAGCTTCAGGAGAGCCATACTTCACACACCCATTAGCAGTTGCAACAATAGTTGCAGATCTCAAATTAGACTCATTAGCTGTAATAGTAGCTCTGCTGCATGATACAGTCGAAGATACAGATGTTACACTAAAACAGATATCAAAAGAGTTTGGAGAAGAAGTTGCTGAGTTAGTAAATGGAGTGACAAAAATAAATTTCATCGAGAAAAAAAGCGAAAGCGTAGTGCAAGCAGAAAACCTACGAAAGCTGATTATAGCTATATCAAAAGACATACGAATACTGCTAGTAAAATTAGCAGACAGACTACACAATATGAGAACCTTGCATTACATAAAATCTTCAAAGAAAAGAGCGCGTATAGCAACTGAAACACTTGAGATATTTGCACCTTTAGCTGAAAGAATCGGAGTGCATAATGTGAAAAATGAACTACAAGATCTAGCGTTTAAAACATTATATCCAGATATAAGAGATTCAATTATAAAAAGAATAAAGCTGCTAAAATCAAACGATAACCACAAACTTCCCAAAAAGATCATCACCACCCTTATTCAACTTTTCAAAACTCATGGCATCGAAGCTAAGATACTTGATAGAGAAAAAACTCCATATTCTATATGGATGAAAATGAAAAGAAAGAAGATTAGCTTTGAACAGCTCTCTGATATTATGGCTTTTCGTATCATAGTAAAAGACCTTTTAGAATGTTATAAAGTATTAGGGATAATCCATAACCACTACCATACTATTCCTAAATCTTTCAAAGATTATATAAGCACACCCAAGCAAAATGGTTACCAATCGCTCCACACATTAATTATGGGCCCAGAACAGCAGCAGATTGAGGTTCAAATACGAACAGAAAAAATCCATAAATCAGCTGAATGGGGAATAACAGCTCACTGGTCTTACAAACAGAAAGTTGTATTAAATGAAAAATATAACACTTGGATACAAGAATTATTAAAAATAGTAGAATCTTCAACAGATTCTACAGAGCTTCTAAACAATGCTAAGCTTGAGATGTATTATGATCAAGTGTTTTGCTTTACTCCAAAGGGTCGAGTTATAGCATTACCTACAGGAGCTTCGGCAATAGATTTTGCGTATGCAATACATTCAGATGTTGGAGATAAATGTGTAGGAGTTAAAATTAATAGAAAAATCGCACCTCTACGTACAAAACTGAAAAATGGTGACCAAGTGGAAATTATTACAGATAAAAACCATGTCCCACTACCATCTTGGGAAAAATTTGCCGTTACTGCAAAAGCTTTAAGTCATATAAAAAGAACAATTAGGGACAAGAAAAAACAAGAATATATCAACCTAGGACGAGTTATGCTCTCCCATATTTTGACTCATAATAAAATATCTTTCTCAGAAGAATTATTATCTAATGCAGTTGAATTCTTTCACAAAGAAAATTTGAACAGCTTACTACAGTCCATTGGAGAAGGTCATATATCTACAACAGCAGTACTAAAATCTATTGCAGGAGAGCTGAAAAAAAGTGATAGCTACACAAAAAGCCCACTAGATTTTAACCTAAAAAATCTTACAGCTACTAAAGATAAAATTCCTATTAAAGGATTATCTGCAGATGTGAGCGTTCATTTTGCTGATTGCTGCCATCCCATTCCCGGAGATCCAATAGTAGGAATACATCAAACTGGAAAAGGAGTGATAGTGCATATTGCGGACTGTGAAACTTTGCAGAATTATTCTTCTTATCCTGAGAAATGGCTAGAAATTGCATGGGATAAAAATAACAAAAGAAATATTTACTCTGCAACAATTAAAGCTGTGATGCTTAACAAGCCTGGAAGTTTAGCAATCCTCTCTATTGAAATATCAAAGCATTCTGCGAATATTAGCAATTTCAGAATTATATCAAGAGCTACAGATTTTTTTGATATTGCAGTTGATTTAGAAGTCAAAGGTTTAACCCATCTAATGACTATAATGGAATCACTACAGTCAAAACCTTGCATACATTCCGTTCAAAGGCATATTAAAGCATAATTATTTACTGACTCTCTACCTCTGGATATTTCTTAGGATTCTTTCTGTAATAGTCAAAAAACTTTTTTAGTCTTTCTTTAGGTTCTAAACTTACAGTATCTACTACCACGCTGTTATAAAACCCTCCTTTCTCCTCTTTCTTAGCAACTCTTACCTTTTCTACTGAATCAAAATCTGCACCAATAACGTGGGCAAAACCATGTATCACCTCCAAGCAATCCGCCAGCTCTTCTATAAGTTCATCCTTGGATTCTGCAGATACTACTTCTTCTGCCTCTTCTAATATTTTTTCTTTAAACGCTTTTATCAAATCTTTATTGCTTGATATATCTTTCAATTTCACTTCTATATCATGATCAAGCATTCTTTGATAAAGTTTGCTACGTATTAATTTATTAAATCTAAAAGTCTTTTTCATTCAAACTCCTTTTTTATAAAGATTGCATCCGAGATACAACATAATCATAATCTCCTTTTTTGTTAAAATGGCTTGCTATTGCCATACCGCATAATCCAATTTTCAGCATATAGCATTTTAACCTTTCTTCATAATTTGAAAAATCCATATTAGCCTTAGCATATATTTCTTTCATTTCTACACTGTATTTTACATCTTTAGACCAGAAAGACCAAAAATCTAACCATGCGATATCATAAAGAAAATCTCCTATTTTTGCCTCAGCCCAGTCAATAACACCTGTAATATTATTATCATTAACAATTACATTATCATACCCAAAATCACCGTGCACCAAGTATCCCATCTCTGGTATATAGGATAATAGCTTTTCCATCTCGTATTTGCATTTATTAAATAATTCTACGTCAAAAAATTCTCTAGCAAATACTTTATCCCAATCATATTTTATCTTGTGGTTTTCTAGGTTTTGAACACTTTCCTTCCAGGTTTTAAACCTACCATTAAAATTTATGTCTACATCACCATGCCCATTAGAAAAAGAAGTATTTGTATTATGTATTGATAGCAAAACACTACAGAGACGAGGAAGCATCTTTATTTTCTTCTGCAAAGTCAAAGAATCAAATGGCTTACCTTCACATTTTTCAGAGATAGAATAAAAATATTTTTTATCAAATTTACCTATATCAAGGATATTAGGAACCTTAAGCTCATCACAAGAGAATCTTTCTGCAAATTTATCTTTTAGAAAATCTTTCTTATCAACATTCACTCTGATAATCTTTTCTTCAGTACCATCTATAAATTGATACGCAGAAGACCACATTCCCTTAGCAAGAAATTTAATATTTCCTGATTCTTTACTATAATTATTGATTAAAAATTTCTTTATTTCATTAAGCATTCTTAGTCCACAAATATACTGTTGATGCCACTTTCTCTACAGATAAGCCAGTTGTATCAAAAATACGAATATTTACCTTGCCACTCCAGTTCTTTATTTTATCCCAGCTGCTAAAATCTAGATCGCTCCAACAATCTTCCTTTAATACATGCTGCAGCCATTGTGGATCTTGGTGGTGCATTCTAAGCCAAGAAGCCCAATTCAACATATTTTGATCAGCACCAAATTTTCTATTTTTAAGTCTTTTAATACGCTCAAAATCACTTACATCTAAGAAGCAAAAATCTATCTTACCAAGTTTCTCTGATGAAGGACAAGCTAATATTTCTCCAAGAACAATCTGTCCAAGCAATAGAGCATTTTTCTCTTCAGAGATTAATCTATTCAACCATTCTTCAGTGGATTTTTGACGCCATTTTTTATCAGCATTTTCTGGAACACCAATATCATCAAAATCATAAACTTTAATGCCGTTATCCAAAAGCTTTTGCAATTTATTTAAGATAGCAGTTTTTCCACTTCCACTTGCACCACCTACAAAATATAACTTAACCATGATGTGA
>JAHZKS010000056.1 GCA_022600235.1 Alphaproteobacteria bacterium
CTTAGATGAAAGATCTCATCACTTCTGTAATGATGCTAAAGGTACTTCTTGTGCTCATAAAGATAAGGAAGATAAGAAAAAATAATGGCTTCTAGAGGAATAAGAAGTCATTTACTTCTCTCCTTACGCATGGTTCGCCTGGGTTCATTGATACACAAGGACTTTTTACTATCCTAGGCTTCGTTGAGCAAGATGAAAGAATTAAAGCCAGAAGTATAAAAACACAAGATAAAATTTTCATAACACACGAGTTAGATATTACTGCTGGTTTAATTTTAGCATGTTTTATCTATTACAAAAATACATTAAGATAATTTGCCGTGGCAATGCTTATATTTTTTTCCAGAATTGCATGGGCATGTTTCATTTCTACCAACTTTACCCCATGTTCTTGGATCTTTAGAACTTCTTTCAGACGGATGTACATTATTATTTTTAGATTCCTGACCTTCTATAATCGATCCATGTAGTGCAGGATCATTTCTAGATTCATGCATTAACGTATCTGGCTCAAATTCCTTAGAAAGCATCTCATGCTCTTCTTCTATATCTATCTCCATGCGCATTATTCTTGAGATGAAACTTTCTTTGATAGCTGAGAGCATGTTGGAGAATGAATCAAATGCTTCTTTTTTATATTCATTGAGCGGATCTCTCTGCCCTAAAGCCCTCAGATATATACCACTCCTTAGATGATCTAAAGATAATAAATGATCTTTCCATAATTGATCTATAGTGATAAGTAAAATTCTTTGTTCAGCAGTATGGTATAGCTGATCACCAAAATCTTTTCTTTTTTGAGTTAACTTAGATTCGACATGTTTATCTAAATATTCTTGAATTTCTTTATTGCCTATGCCATCTTTTTCAAGTTCTGTTTTTATGTCAAAGCTTGTGCTGTAAATAGAAAATAGTTTTTTCTCGAAACCATCTATATCCCATTCTTCTTTAAGATTTTTTGCAGGCATATAAATGTCAATAATCTCTTCATGCACGGCCTGATACATATCAGTCACTGTTTCATGGATATTATCCTGAGATATTATCTCGTGTCTTTGCTCATAAATAACTTTTCTTTGGTCATTCATAACATCATCAAATTTCAGCAAAGTCTTTCTCATTTCATAGTTTCTTCCTTCAACCTTAAGCTGTGCTTTTTCTATAGTTCTGCTGATAATTGGATGAACTATTGCTTCTCCTTCTTGCAAGCCTAATTTTTTTAACATGCTAGACATTTTCTCTGATGCAAATATACGCATTAAATCGTCTTCTAGAGATAAAAAGAATATACTGCGGCCAGGGTCTCCCATTCTACCAGAACGTCCTCTGAGCTGATTATCTATTCTTCTGCTTTCATGCCTTTCTGTTCCTATAACAAGTAATCCACCAGCTTTAAGAGATATTTTTTTATCCTCTTTTACTTTAGCATTTAATTTCTCGAGTTCTTTCTTGTATTTCGTTGACTCAGGGTCTTTAAATTTCTCCAGAGCTAGCATTTCTGGGTTACCACCAAGCATGATGTCTGTACCTCTACCTGCCATATTTGTAGCGATGGTTACACCACCAGGTCTACCAGCTTGTGCAATTGTAAGGGCTTCTTTCTCATGATGTTTAGCATTTAATAGGTTATGAGGGATCTTTTTCTTTTTTAAAAGAGAAGAAATATATTCAGACTTTTCTATGCTTATAGTTCCAACTAAAACTGGTTGTTTTTTCTTATTTGCTTTTTCAATTTCATCTACTATGGCTGCGTATTTCTCTTTAGCAGTCCTGTAAATCATATCATCTTCATCTTTCCGTAACACAGGGTTTTTTGTTGGGATAGATAATACATGTAGTTTGTATATGTCTTCAAACTCGCGGGCTTCTGTTGCTCCAGTACCAGTCATCCCAGAGAGCTTTGGGTATAATCTGAAATAATTCTGGAAGGTTACAGAAGCAAGAGTTTGATTTTCATTTTGTATAATAACATTTTCTTTTGCTTCTAGCGCCTGATGCAGACCATCTGAAAATCTTCTGCCTTCCATTACACGCCCAGTAAACTCATCTATTATTAGTACTTGGTTGTTCCTAACTAGATAATCAACGTCTTTTTTAAATAGATGGTGAGCTTTTAAAGATTGATTGGTGTGGTGCAGAATATTCACATTCTCAATGTCAAAAAGGCTAGAACCTTTTTTTATCAATTTGTCTTTCTCACAAAGACCTTGAACATAAGTTATTCCTTCGTCATTCAAGTTTATACTTCTAGATTTTTCATCTATCTCAAATAAATCTGCAGAAATTTTATATATTACCTTGTCTATGACATTATATAGATCAGATCTATCTTCAGATGGTCCTGATATTACTAACGGGGTTCTTGATTCATCTATTAATATAGAGTCAACTTCATCTATTATTGCGTAGTTAAAAGGTCTTTGAGTGATGTGTTCTGTAGAATATCTCATATTGTCTCTGAGGTAGTCAAATCCTAACTCATTATTTGTAGAATATGTGATATCTGCTTGGTATGCTTTTTTTCTTTCTTCATCAGTAGAGCCATTAACGATACATTCTACGGAGAGATTCAAAAATCTAAAAATTTTACCCATCCATTCGTTATCACGTTTAGCAAGATAGTCATTAACTGTTACTATATGTACTCCTTTTTCTTCTAAGGCATTAAGGTAGGCAGGCAGAGTGGATACTAAAGTTTTACCTTCACCTGTTTTCATTTCTGATATCATACCTCTGTGTAGGACTATTCCACCTATAAGCTGCACATCATAATGTCTTTGCCCTAAGACTCTTTTTGCTGCTTCCCTCACAATTGCAAAAGCTTGCGGTAAAATATCATCTAGCTTCTTTCCATTTTTTAGTTCAGTTCTAAGTAAAGAGGTTTGGTCTGATAGTGTTTTATCATCCATTAAAGAATATGTTTTCTCTAAATCGTTGATTTTATTTACGATAGAAGAAAAAGACTTGAGCTGCCTCTCGTTTACTGTTCCAAAAAGCTTCTTTAGGAAAGAATTTATCATAATAATTAAGTACTTGAATTCTTCTTATTTTAAATATAAAGTCATATGCTACGTAGGCATATATAAAGTTTGCAGTCTAATTAAATTAAAAGCAGAAGGTAGAATATATGAAAAAAATGAAAATTGCTATAATTTTGGCTTCTTTTTCTCTGATGATGGGTAATGCTTTAGCTGAAGATAGAGTTGTCGCAAAGTTTAATGGTAAAGCGATCTATAAGTCAGAAGTGGAAAATAATCTAAGGTCAATGTTTAATGGTGCGCTACCTGACAATAAAAAAGATTTGGATGATCTTGATAAAAACTTCAAGCAACGAGTAGTGATGGAGTATGTAAATAGAGAAGTGTTAGCGGATAAAGCAATGCATTCTAATATTAAAAAAAGTGATTTATATCAAAAGCAGTTAAAAGCAGCACAAAATCATATTGCTGTTGGTTTATATCTAGATCATTACGCAAAAAGAAGGGTAAAAGATTCTGCTGTAAGATCTGAGTATAATAATTATGTGAAAGCTCTTAAAAATAATGATGAATTGAGAGTAAGTCATATTTTAGTGAATAATGAAAGTATAGCACATGACTTATATAACAAGATTAAGAGTGGTCAGATTACATTTGAAAGTGCAGCAAAAGAGAATTCTTTAGATAATTCTAAGGTGCAAGGAGGAGAAATAGGTCTGATTTCTAGAGGGCAGACTGTGCCAGAATTTGAAGAGAAGGCGTATAGTTTGAAAAAAGGCGAGATATCTGAACCGGTCAAAACTCAGTTTGGTTGGCATATCGTGAAAGTGAGTGATATAAAAAAGAGAAAGATTCCTTCATTTGAAGAAGCTAAGCAGAGTGTGGAGCAATCTGTTCTAATGAAGATAAAGCAGAAATATATATCAGACTTGATGAAAGAATCTAAAGTTGAAATTTACTAAGTTTCTTAGAATCTAGGTAAAAAAAAGGGGCTGTAGATTTAGCCCCTTTTTTATTAAACCTTACCAAGGTAAACCAATATTGCATCCGAAGAACATGCTGAATACTAATAATGCATTAATCCACATTATTGTTCTTTGCATCCCATAAGACTTAAAGCTAAAGAAAGTCTTACCACCACACTCTGTATCTTTTTTTATGTATAGTCTAAAATAAGAGTATATTAGTAATATTACTCCAACGATTAGAATAGATCTTGGAGAAATATTCATATCAAGCATCATGTCCATACCTTTAGTAGTTGCTAATAGTATATTGCAGACTGATGCTACTATTAGAGCTAACCAAAAAGTTCCTAGTTTGTTTTTTAATATGTTCATATAGTTTATATGTTAGTTGCTAGGATTTTTATGGTATGTAACGATAGTTAACAAAAGGTTAACAAGTGGGTATCTAAGAATTTTTTGTGATTTTTTGAGGTTTTTATAATCCAAGTTAGGGCTAATAAGAGACTTTCTTGAAGTAAAGCCCTGATGCTGGTGCTGTATATTTTATTATAGAAACATCTTTTTTATTGAAATAATCTAAGAAATCTTTTTCTGTGAATTTGCCTATTCCAACCATTTGAAGGGTGCCTACTATATTGCGAACCATATGGTGTAAGAATGAAGGTGCGCTTAACTCAAAAAGAATTCGATCTCCATTTGTTTTTATATCTAGTCTATTTAGTGTTCTAATAGGTGATTTTGCCTCACATAATGTTGTGCGGAAGCTACTAAAATCGTGCGTGCCTAATAATAATTTTGCTGCAGATCTCATTTTGCTAATATTTAGCTTTTGGTTTACATGCCATACACGATTTTTTTCTATAGCGGGGTAGGCAAACCTATTCAGTACCACATACTGATAGAATCTTTCTTTTGCTGAGTGTCTAGCATGAAAGCTTTCTTTAACTTTTTCGCAATTTAATATAACTATTGGATGTTCTTTTAAATAATAGTTGAGACCTTTTGATATTATTTCTGTATCCCACTCTTTTTTTAGATCAAAATGAGCGACTTGTCCAAGTGCATGCACACCTGAGTCTGTTCTTCCCATTCCATGTATTATACATATCTCTTGTGAGAAAGTTCCTAGGGCTTTTTCAATTTCTCCTTGAATTGTTTTTGCGTTTTTTTGTTTCTGCCATCCGGCATAATTTGTGCCATCATATTCGATGGTAATTTTATATCTGTTCATCATTTAAGATACAATGTTTCCTGGAGTAATTTTGGTGCCGTTTAAGAAATCTTTTATATGAATAGCCTTCTTGCCTGGTTTTTGCAAAATAGTTGGCATTAAAGTGCCTTTTCCACAGGCGATTGTAAAATTGTTATCTAATATAGTTCCAGGTTTTGAACCATGCTCTAGTGTATATCTGCACTCAGCTTCGAATATTTTTATTTTTTCGTGACCAAGAATAAAAGTACAACCTATAGAGTTGTTAAATGTTTTGATCATCCTATGAATTTTATCTGCGCTTTCTCTCCAGTCTATAACTGCATCTTCTTTTGCTAATTTTGCTGCGTATGCTATACCTTCTTCTGACTGTTTTGTGGGTGTTAGTGAGGGGTAATGATCTAGGGCTCTCACGATTAATTCAGATCCTAGTTTAGACATTTTCTCATGCAGTGTTTTTGAGGTTTCATTTTTAGATAGCATTACCTCTTCTGAAAGCAATATATCTCCTGTATCTACACCTTCATCCATTCGCATAATGCATAATGCAGTTTTGGTGTCTCCATTTAAAATTGTATGCTCAATAGGAGCGGCTCCTCTCCATCTAGGAAGTAATGAGGGATGTATATTTAAACATCCATATTTATACATTTCTAGAACGTTCTTTCTGAGTATGTGTCCGTAAGATACTACGACAATTATATCTGCATCTAGAGACTTTAGTTCATCTAAAATTTCTTTAGATTTTAGATTAGGGGGTGTTGAGATAGGTATATTAAGCTCTTCAGCTACTTTATGAACAGGAGATTTCTGTATTTTTTGGCCTCTCTTAGCTTTCGAGGGCTGCTTTGAGAAGACTCGTA
>JAHZKS010000057.1 GCA_022600235.1 Alphaproteobacteria bacterium
ATCTTATATTAATTTAGACTCTTTTTTAGTTAGAAATTCCTATGCATTCATTTTATAAATCTATATGAAAATGCTTTAGTAGCACTTTATATTTCAAAAGATTCTGCATCAAGCGCGGAGCAACAGAAGGCTGGACGCCAAGCGCGGAATGACAGCAGGTGTTGGAGTGTTATATGTTTGAGATTCTGCATCAAGCGCAGATCAACAACAGGCTGGACGCCAAGCACGGAGCGATAGCAAAAACTTTTTAGCTTGTGTTATTTTTACAACAAACGATTTTAATCACCACACAGACAAAAATACTCCCTACCCCTTGCAGCACAAGGGATTGAATGATCTTTATAAAAAATTATTAAGAAATTAATAACTTTACAAGAGCTAATAAATATTAAGAATACTAGGGCATCTGCAACTAGAGATATTGACTTCAAACACTACCTTAAGTAGAAATGCATACTACGATTATTAATTAACTTTAATAATCATTTTTGTTTAACTTAAATATAGGAAACTATAATGAAAAAAGTACTACTATGTGCATCATTAATAGCTCTTTCTGCATCTGCTTTCGCTAGCGACAGTGGTTTGTATGTAAGAGGTGATATTGGTGCTTCTAAGATGAAACTTTCAGAGAAAGTTACACCTGCAAACAAAGTAACAAATGACACTAAGCCTGTTTACAACTTAGGTGTTGGTTACAACTTTAACGACAATTTAAGAGCTGACCTTAACGCTCAATTAAGAAATTCTGAAATTGAAAAGAATGGTCACTCTCTTAAAAACTCTGAGTACAAAAGCAAAGCTGTATTTTTGAACGGTTACTACGACTTCAAAAATGACACTCTATTTACACCTTACGTAACAGCTGGTGTTGGTTTTGCTAAAAACTCAATCGAGAAATTACCTGCTGATCACACAAGCAAATCAAACACAAACTTTGCTTGGAACACAGGTGTTGGTTCAAAGGTAAACGTTTCTAAGAATGTTGATCTTGATGTTTCTTACAGATACTCAAACCTAGGAAACTTTAAGTACACAGCTTCTAACGTTGAGCACAAATTCAAAGCTAAAGCTCATGAAGTAATGGCTGGTGTAATTTATAATTTCTAATTATAAATTCTACAGAATTTGAGAAAAGCCGGAGGAATCAACCCCTTCGGCTTTTTTTTATTTATAATAATGACTGATCCAGATTATTATTGTTCTCCTGCTAAAGTGTCGTTGCATTCACAGAAAAATTCAACTAAACCTAGACCATCATCTTGTACAGGAAATAACTCTACTGATAATACTGTATTATATCCTTGCAGATCTATCGATGAACCTAAACTTGGATCTAACTCTCCTTCCTCACATACTAATTGCTCTATGTTTTCCCCATCCCCAGGAAATAAATCTTCTTCTCCACATACTAATCGCTCTACACCGACTCCATCTGTCATATTTTTCCTCTAACTTGTAAGACAAAGATTCTATATATTCACTTCTTCACTTCTTGTCGTATCTATTCCCACAAGAACTAAACCTTCTTCTAGAAGATTACCATCTAGTAATAGAATTTGTTCTGGGTGAAGTAATAACTGAACATCACTACCTTGTAGACCTTGATTGCCAAAAACTTGTAAATTGTTCCAAGAATTACACATAGCATACCTCTAGAATATTTATTTTAAATTAGTAGCACACCATTAATATTAACAATGGTGAAACAATTTAAAAAGATTATTCGATCAACTTCATGATTTACAGTTAAATTACACTGGGTAAGATTGCAAAGAACACTCACCTTTTGCAATTTTGATAAATGAAACTATACAAATTCGGGGTACAGACGCGTTTCTACCGTAGTTATATACTCCGCTTATCAGGAATCATATAAAGATGGTGTCTTATTAATGAGTATCCTCTTGATTACCACAGTCACCTGCCGTATCTTTAAGCTCATCATCTTCCACAAAACACCAATCATCTGCTTCTGTTTCTGCTTTTGTTTCTGCTTTTGCAGCTGCTGCAGCTGCTGCATCCGCTTCTTTCGATTCTTTTATTGCTTTTTTTAAATCCATAACTTTTTGTTTTAATGCTGCTTTAGCTTCTGCTTTCGCTGCTGCTGCTGCTTTCGCTTCTGCTTTCGCTGCTGCTGCTGCTTTAGCTGCTGCTTCCCTTTCTTTTGCTTCTGCTTCTGCTTCTGCTTTAGCTGCTGCTTCTTCCGCTGCTTTTGCCTCTTCAAATTCTTTAGATATATCTTCCCAATCATCGATATTTTCTGCCGCTGCTGCTGCCGCAGCTGGTGCTGGTGCTGGTGCTTCCTGAAGATTGTGGTTTTCTGCCGCTGCTTCTGCCGCTGCTTCTGCCTTTGCTTCTGCCAGATCCTTTTGCACTTTACTCAAGAATGATTTTATGTCATTCATCAATGGACTAATAGTAGGATTTGCTCCTGCTGCTGCCGCAGCTGGTGCTTCTTCATCATTAGCGTCATTATTTTCTGCTGCTGCAGCGGCTGCCACAGCTGGTGCTTCTTCATCATCAGCGGCATTATTTTCTGCTGCTGCAGCGGCTGCTTTTTCTTCTTCTTGTTTATTTTTGCTCTGTTTATTTTTGTTCTGTTTATTTTTGCGTCTTCCCATAATAATACCAATTTTTAATTTGTTTAATTCACATCTTTTTATAGAGTTTAAAAATTAGAAACAACTAATAATTCGGCATTTATATAGGCATGAGTGTATTATTTTATCTAGACTTTTTAATCTGTGTTTTATTTGAGACAACCCCTTTTATTAAGGCTGCTAATCTTAAGATGAGCTAATATTTTTTACGCGACAATTAGAAGAAATAATATAGGAGCATCAGGCAATATAGGGCTTAAGTATACATTTTAAGAAAGGTTTGATTAACCCTCTACATCTAGTGGCAGAACATTAAATATATTGCCTCCTCTAATCACCCCTACTGCAGTATCTAGAGATTCACCTCCAACCTCTTCAATTTGAGGCTCTTCTCCATCAATTATTTGCTGTAAAGTACATGTAACCCCTGTTTGTGTATTTTCAAAAATATCACTTTCAGAAAAATCGTGCCCAAGCAAAAATGTTACCAAATCAACATATGAATATAATGTTCCATCAGGAGGGTAGTAATATATCTCGGTATCGGTAGCTAGATCTGGCAGTTCGTTAACAAAAGGAGGAGCCACTGGAAACATCCATTCCAGAGCATCATCTGGGGCTACTGGAGGAATATACGGAACTTCATCTGGAATTAATGGAACTACTTCAGGAAAAGGAAGTATTAAAGAAGAAACAGCCATAACACCACCCCAGATAAAACCTTTTATATTTTATATAATTGTACCTGAAAAAATTATATTTTGATAAAATAAAAACAAACCTCAATTTTTTTGTAAATATTTTTGAATAATGTGATTTTGAAACCAAAACTCAATTTAGCTACTACAAAACATCATCATCTCCAAATAGTTCGGCATCTAATGCCATTGCTAATGCTAAACCAGGTGGAAGTTCTGAGCCAAGAGATGCTTGTGCTTCTTCTTGTGTGCCAGGTATAGCATTTGTTACTGCAGCTTGTGCTTCTTCTCGTGCCGCAGCTTGCTCTTCTTTAATCGACTCAACCAAGATTGATCTTTGTCTTGATAGCTCTACTATGAGAGTAGATTCTTTTGCAAGTAAAGTAGATAATCTATCTGCAAGTTCAGCTCTTACTTCTTCATTTGGAGCAGCGACGGCAGCGGCTGCTTGCCCTTGCTCTTCATGTTCAACAGGCTGCTCGAGTTTCTTTTCTTGGTCAGTCCTATTTCTTCGTTTTTCTTTTCTACACATATATACTCTATTTACTTAATTACTATCTTAACATGACGACTCGTTATTTTGACCTGATAACTCGCATTCATCCTCATCGTCAACCACTTCATGATATTGTTCGAGCGTAGGCGTAAGAGTAGATGCGATCCCACCTTCATCTTCTGCTTCCGCGGCGGCTGCTGCTGCTTCCTGCACAGACTCATCTTGATCATTAGTCTCTTCTGACGATGACTCCAATTCAGACTTTAATTTTTTTAATTTTGACTGATTATTTATTATCTGAAGATTAAGCCACCCCAATCTTTGGAGTGATGATGCTTCTTCGTTTTCTGCATGATTTAACTCTTTTTCCAGTTCTCTAATATTTTCTTCAGTCTGTTCAATTAGAGCTTCTAAGGTTAGCTTTTTATTATTAGATTCTAAATATTCTAACTGAGCTTTTAACTTCTCTAAATCATCTTTTTTTCTTTTCAACAACTCTTCTTTTGTATTCTTTTCTCTGTCCATTATTTCCAGATTAGAATTTGATTCCTGCAATTGCACTGAGATCCATTCTGAGCTATCGTGCAATGCTTCAGATTCAAGCTGTATTGAGAGTATTTTTATTTGATACCTTTTAAAGCTTAAGCCATTAGTTTCGATATTAAGCTCTTCTATCTCTACTTCTAAAGATTTGATTCGATTTTTTAATAAAAGAATATTTTTAATAATTCTTGTTTTTTTTGCCGGCATATAATTCCCTTTTTTCTTTTTTTAGTAATTTATCTATTATCTATAATTATCAGATATGAGTTTCTAGCGCTCCTATAGGCACTTGATTAACCCAATCATCATAACCATTATACGTTTCAGTTTGCTCACCTCCAGATGCTGCATCAGCTTCCTCAGAGCTTTCAATAATTTCTGGATGCCCCTCTATAGGCAAGCATTCCTCTTCATTATCTTTATTTTTTGACATTAATTCTCCTCAATTTATTGTTAATTTATTACGCAGCAAGATCTCCTCCTGACCCTTCTCCTGCAAAATTATTATCTCCTCCTGAGAAACCCGCTGCCTGAGCCTCGGGCACTTCATAGGAATCATCCTCTTCATCAAGAGTTTCATTGTTTGCAGAATCACATATCCTTGCATAACTTAGAGCTGATGCTTAGGAATCATCCTCTTCATCAAGAGTTTCATTGTTTGCAGAATCACATATCCTTGCATAACTTAGAGCTGATGCTAATGCAGATGCAGCTGCTTCTGCTTCTGCTTCTTCTGCCCACTTTACCTCTAAACTACTCTTATCACAAAAGACAGAAGCAAAAGGGCCATCTTCTAAATTAACATACATCGTTGAATGTTCAGACAATGCTTCTATAATTGCCATCTTCTTTCCTAGTTCTGCTTTTTGATCCTCCGTTAATGCCGCTGCTGCTGCCACAGCTGATTCCGCTTCCTCTACTGGTGCTGCTGCCTTTACTGCTGGTTCTGACGGAACTTCTGCTTCTGAAGCGACAGTATCTTCATCTACAGTAGATTTCAATTTTAATTCAGAAATCCTAGAATAGTCCCCCATAAAATCTACGCTAGCAACAATCGTCGAAATCTGTATTGATTTATCTTCTTCAATGGCCTTTTCTTTTTCCTCCTCAGCTGAAGTAGGTGTCTCTACTGCTGCTGGTGCGGCTTCTGATGATTGTGCTTCTGGTGCTTGTGCCTCCCCTTCTTCCTCTACTGCTGCTTGTGCTGCTTTCTTTTTCTCTGCTTGACGCTGTTTTTTAGTTTTTGGTTTAAGTTGTCTACCCATAATAAATTCCGTAATCTGGGTGCGTTGATGCACCTTTTGGTTTAAGTTGTCTACCTATAATTCTTTTAGTAAAAATAAGAAAACACTCCGCACTCTAGGCCCAGTGATTCACCTGCTACTTGCGCTTCAACTGGACCCGCAGCGGCTGCCTCTGCTTGTAATGAACCTGCTGCTGCAGCTTCAGCTGATGGTTCTATATTTTCAACATCTTCATCTACACTTACATGATCTTTATCTCCAGCTTCCACTTCTTTCTTAGCCTTTCCTTTCTTTTCTCTTTGCTTTTCACAATCTTCAATTACAAGAAATTCTCCTAATTCTTTTACTGGAAACAACAAAGCGTTTAACAAATCTTCTGTGCTACATTCCTTTTGCTCTGCCTCTGCCGCCACCGCTTCCGATGCGGTTTTATCATCTCTTCCCTTCAACAAATTAAACAGACGACCAGCTTTTATATTAGCCATTTCTTGCGCAATTGGGTTCCCATTTAGTAAAAGTTTTGAGACTTCTGTTAATCTTTCTATAAGGTCACTTTCTAATCTGTTAATTTCTGGCATATTTTCTGAATAAGGACCGGAATATCCTTTACTTAATTGCTTATCAATATTAGGACATAATTTTAATATTTTATCCCTAAATGCTTGATACTCATCTATAATCTTATTAGCGATATCAGCCATATCACAAACATCTTCGATACCTAACTTTTCAGCAATTGCTTTTAGTAACGCTTCTGCTTTTGCTTTTGCTTTATTTCTTCCTCCAAATAAAGATTTAAACATATTTACACCTCACTTTGATTAAGTTATTTTTAATTATAAATAAGAAGTTTCAATAGAGCCTTCTGGTAAATCTTGCATTAGTAGATGGTTATCTGGATCTACTCCAGACCCAGCCATCGTTGCCGCTGGAACCTCAACACCTTCTTCTGTAACTCCATTTCCAGCCATCGTTGCTTCCGGAACCTCAACACCTTCTTCTGTAACTCCATTTGTTGCCGTAAAAATCTGATAAATATCTTCTGCTGCATATCCATGCATTTCTGCTGCATATCCATTCATTACCATAGAAACCCCATAAATATCTTCTCTATCTCCATATAGAATCTGATTCAATCTTTGAATTTCAAGTATTTTTAACAACATCCTACCACATTCATCCTGATCTACTTGCATTTCTTTTACTTTATCCTTCCGTTCTTTTTCTCTTCTACGAATCTCATCTCTTGAGAGCATTATTGATTCTCCTGCAGCTTCTGCTGCAGCCGCTTGCTCTTCTGGCTGCTCAGGAGGTTGTGGCAATGGCACTGACAGATCTCCTTGAGAGTCTATACATTCCAAAGCTGCTTTCAAACATTCTTCATTTATTAACTCTTGCAAGTCATCTGTATCTACATCTTCTAGATTTTGACTTAATTTCCTTATAACTTTTATCACTGCAGACACAATTCTTTCCATTAGCTTCCGCGCTATAGGATCATCTGTTTCACCCTGAACATC
The DNA here is from genome assembly GCA_022600235.1 of Alphaproteobacteria bacterium. Taxonomy (GTDB): domain Bacteria; phylum Pseudomonadota; class Alphaproteobacteria; order Rickettsiales; family JABSSG01; genus JAHZKS01. Next base: position 7,105 of record JAHZKS010000057.1, read on the forward strand.
CAATAAAGTTGATTCAGTCATTTCTTTAATAGTCTCTAAAGGAATACCATCTCTCAACATTCTTAAAATATTCTGTAGAAATCTTTTAGGAAGTTGGTATTGACCAGATGCTTGTCTTTGTTTAGGTTTTGGCATAATTTTATATTCTCAATTTTTAATTAGCTAAACTCTTGCGTGCCACCTAGTAGAAAATCATCTTCTTCTACTTGAGTATTTAGTAATTGCTCAAGGTTCATACCATTTTGAAAACCATCATTTTCTGTAGATCCTAAACCAGCATCACCAGAATTATTTGCTGTGTTTTCAAATCCAGAAGCACCAGTAGTAGCTTGTTGTGTAGCATTATGCTCTGTATTTGGAACAACCACTTCATCATCATCATCATCATCTGACTCGATTATAACAGTAGGAACCGTTGAACCCCAGCCTTCTGTTTCTTCATCTTGGGTCTCTGGTGGGTATTGATCTGCGTCTACTGCTGCGGCTGCGGTGGCTGCGTCTGCTGCTGCGGTGGCTGCTGCTGCAGGAACTCCATCATCTCCTGTAGAATCTGTTTGAACTGGATCTGGTAATGCCGCTGCCGCTGAATGATGAGATGCTGCGGCGGCTACGACGGTGGCTACTGCTGCGTTTGCTGCTGCGACAGCTGTGTTGCCGGCGGCTGCGGCTGCGAGAGCTGATACCATTGCTTCTAATACTTCATCAGAAATATGATTTTTAGCAGAATTTTTCATTTGATTATCTTTGCCGTCTCCTCTCTTTTGTCTTTCATCATTATTTCTTCCCATACACTCCTCTCATATAATGTAGTTATCCAATCTCTATCTTAACCATCAAATACTAATATAATTGTTTGTTTGACTTGCTCTAAAACAAAACAATACAGATATGGTTATGATAGTTTTTATTGGGATTAAACATAGAAAGAAACATATATATGTCAACATCAAGTTACTATTTATTCACATGTGCGCATTGTATTTCTAATGATGAATAAAATATTAAATGAAATCTAATATTCAACCTCCATTTGGACTCTGATCTCCTGCAC
>JAHZKS010000058.1 GCA_022600235.1 Alphaproteobacteria bacterium
ATTATTCAGGTTCAGAAGCAAAGTTAAAAGAATCCCTCACCGAACTAGTGTCTAACTACAAAAAGATGGTTATAGTGACGACGTTTGCTTCTAATTTGGCACGTGTGGAGTCTCTGATTGATATTGGTGCAAAAAGCGGCAGAAGAGTAGTTTTAGCTGGAAGAAGCCTTCATAGGGTCGTAGGCGCTGCAAAAGCTAGTGGATACCTACAAAATATACCCAAATTTGTTGATGAGAAAGATATTTCTGCTTATGACCGAGGTAGTTTATTTATTATTGCTACTGGATGTCAGGGAGAGCCAATGGCTGCTGTTACAAAAATTGCTAATGGAACTCATCCAAGAATTAAAGCTTCTCCTGGAGATGTCGTTATATTTTCTTCTAAAATCATTCCTGGTAATGATAAAAAGATTTTTCGTGTATTTAATGACCTTACGAAGCTTAGGGTAGAGACTGTGACTGAAAAAGATCATTTTGTACACGTTTCTGGTCACCCCGGTAGAAAGGAATTAAGAAGGTTATATAAGTTACTAAAACCAGAGACTGTTATTCCTGTACATGGTGAGCATATTCATATGCATGAACATGCCAAGCTTGCAAAGTCTATTGGTATAAAGAATTCTGTTGAGGTAGAAAATGGTGATGTATTGTCTATAGCGCCAAATGAGCCAAAGAAGGTTGGTAAAGTTGAGGCAGGAGAACTAGCGGTGTATGGTAACTATCTTTTACGTCCAGACTCTAATGTGCTGAGAAAAAGAAGATTAATGAGAAATGATGGTGTTTTCTTTGCTACTATTATTTTATCTAAAAATTATAAACTTCACATGAACCCGATTATTCAAGCTCCTGGTTTTTTAGATGAAGAAGAAGATAAAGAGCTAATCATGTACATTCAGGAGCAGATTTCTTTAGCTGTCCATATGATGGATATTGGTTCTAATAAGAAAGCAAAAGTTGCATTAGATGATATTCAGAAGGCCGTGAAATCTAAAGTAAAATCTATCATTAACAGAGAGATTAGGAAAATCCCTATAATCCAAGTAATTGCTAAGATTGTTTGATTATGAAAACTCAAATACTAGATAATAGAAGTGTTTTATCTATATCAGGTAAAGATAAGTTTGATTTTTTGCAAGGTCTTATAACTAATGATATTAATGCTCTAGAAGAAGGCAAAATGCTTTATGCATTGATGCTTAACCCTCAAGGTAGATTTTTATACGATTTTTTTATTACTCTACAGGAAGAAAATATATTCATTGATCATGAATCTGACTTTACAAAGGAAATTACTTCTAAATTAAACTTATATAAACTTCGTAGTGATGTGCACATAAAAGATTGCTCACAAGAATATCAGGTTGTATCTAGTCAAGGTTCTCTAGAGGCGTTATCTTATGAAGATCCAAGAGATGAAAGGATAGGTTTTAGATCTTATATATCAACGAATTCTGAATTAAAGGGAGGTTCATCAAGATATGATGAATTGATGTATGAATATACCATTCCTGATCCACATAAAGATATGATACGTGAAAGATCTTTTCCTTTGGAATATGGATTAGATAAATTTAATGCAATTTCTTTTGAAAAGGGGTGTTATATGGGGCAAGAGAATACTGCTCGTACAAAACATAGAGGGACTATAAGAAAGAAGTTAGTTAAATTTATATCTGAAAAAGAAATCCAAAATATAGAGAAGGGGGAGGAAGTCTTTTCTAATAGTAAGAAAGTAGGAATCTTTTGTTCTGCTAGAGGTAAAGTAGGGAAGATGTTAATACGAACAGATAGTGAAGTTCAAGATAGTTGCAATTTAAATATTCTAGGGTGTGGAATTAGGGTAGTTGTTTAACTTTTGCTTCTAGTTCGTACATGATATTTCTCCTCAAAAACATGTTAAATATAATGTCTGGACAATAAGATAAAGTAATTTGAATATCATTAAGTACTTTTAAGTAGTAACAAAAATTCAATTACTTATTTAGCATATATTTTATTTGGAATTCTTAGATCTAGGACTTTAAGTTTTTTATTTTGAAATTTTGGGTTTTTAGTAAGGTTTATATATTTGCTCCACGCTATCTCTGGATTTTTTTCTGGTAGTTTTATTTCAAGCCCTGTTTTCAGTTTTATATCCCATCTTCTATCTCCCACTCTAATCGCACTCTCAATAGAAGTAAAAATTTCTTTATTTATTTTAATGATGTCTAATAGTGATTTAGTGTGTAGATTAGCATTACTTCCTGTAACTATTAAAAATTTATCTAAATCTTTTGTGTTCCTAATTTGCATAATATCATTTTGACTAGTGATAAACATAAATTTTTTGTTATTTTGCCATATAGCAATTGGATCTTTGTTGATAATTTCTATTTTTATTTTATTAGGAAAAATTCTTGTGACACTAGTGCGGTTTACGCAATCAAATGACTCAATATGTTGCAACATTCCTGTTAATGAAACTAACAATATTGAACGCTTTTTGAATTGGTCGAATGTGCTCTTGGTAACAATTGGGCAATATTGGTTACTAGTGATCAGACCTATCTCTTCTACAATTAGTCCATGTTTTTCACTGAATCTTTGTATATGCTTGTTTACATAGTCTTGAATTAGAGTTCTATCATATAAAAAAGTTTTTAGTAAAAGAACCAAAACTATTAGTAAGACAAGTTGTAGAATTCTTCTATATAATTTTTTCAGAAGTCTGATTGTGGAATAATTCTTTGTGCTAGGTTTTAAGCCCATTTTGTACTAACTCATTTAATATATCTTTATACGAAATTCCATAATATGCGCAGGTTTCTGGCACTATAGATAATGGAGTCATTCCAGGATTTGTATTCGCTTCTAAAATATAGATTCCATCTATACCTTCGCATTCATCAAATATGAATTCTACTCTGTTTATGTTATTACATTTTAAGCAATGGTGAGCTTTTTCAGAAATTTCAAACATCTTTTCTTCTATGTGGCTCTCTAATTTTGCAGGCATTATATGATCTGCCATCCCATCTGTGTATTTAGTATCATAATCATAAAATCTTCTTTTTAAAGGTTTTATTTCTAATGCACCTATAGCTTTATCTTTAAATATAGATACCTGTATTTCTCTACCTTTTATATATTTTTGTACTATAACTCTATTTCCATGTGCCCATTTATATTTTGAAAAATCAAATGAATCTCCTTCGAAGACTATTTCTACCCCAACACTTGATCCTTCGCTGATTGGCTTAATTACATAAGGTCTTGGCATTGGGTCTGATTTTATTTTGTCATTTTTTGAGACAACTCTATAATCAGCTACTTTGATGCCAGTAGATTCAAAAATCTTAAAAGAAATTTCTTTATTAAAAGCAAGTGCCGAAGCTAAAGTGCCAGAGTGAGTATATTTTATTCCTAATATATCTAAAAGCCCTGATAAAGAACCATCTTCACCATAGGTTCCATAAAGCCCATTAAATACTATATCTGGTTTCACATTTATTATATGTTCCGATATATCATAGCCCATGTCTATGGGGGTTACTTTGTAACCTAGTTCTAAGAGATTGGATTTGAACCCTTGAAATGACATTAAAGAAACTTCTCTTTCTGAAGACATTCCACCATATACTAGTGCTACATTGATCTTGTTATTTGAGTTTTTTATTTTTGGAAGTAATGTGCTACCAACTATTGTTTTTCTTTTCATTTCTTTCCAATCCTAATTATTTCCCAATCAAGTTTTACTCCTGAATGTTCAAATACTTTTTGCTGAATATGGTTCCCTAGATTTTCAATATCAGAAGCTGTTGCATTGCCTGTGTTAATCAAAAAGTTGCAATGTTTTTCTGATATTTTTGCACCACCAATTGAGTAACCTCTTAATCCAGCTTCATTTATTAGTTCCCAGGCTTTATGATTTTCTGGATTTTTAAATGTAGAACCTCCTGTGCTTTCTCTAATAGGTTGAGACATATTTCTATTATTTGTTATCTCTTTTAACTTTTCTTCAATTGTAACCTGGCTTTTTACTCTTTGCAATTTGAAGGTTGCCTTAGTAAAAATAAAATCTCCTTTTAGCGAGCAGTGTCTGTATTTTAGATTTAGGTCTTTTTTTTCTAAGATATGTATGTTTCCAGTTTTTATTTCTACTGCTTCTACTGAGATTAAGTAGTTTGCAATTTCGCTTCCATAACAACCAGAATTCATGGCGATTGCACCACCTAAATTTCCAGGTATTCCAACTAAGAATTCAAGACCTGAAAGTTTATTAAATGCAAGGTAATGTGCAATATTATAGTCTGTATTTGCGCATCCTAATGTAGCTATATCTCCATTGATATGAGTATCTGTAAAATTTTTGCCAAGCTTTATTAAAACTCCTTCTATACCATTGTCTCTAATAATAACATTAGAACCTAAACCTAAAATATGAATAGAGACTTCTTTATCTATATTTTTTAGGAAATGAGATAGGTCACCTACGTTATCTGGTTTAAAAACTATTGCAGCATTACCACCTACACGAAACCATGTTGATTTTGATAATTGAACATTTCTTCTGTATTGTCCTTTAACCTCTGGTAATATTATTTCCATTAGCTTGTTTTAAGTTTATTAGGCAAGTCATTCGCCCATTTAGTGATATCTCCTGCTCCTAAAAATAATAGTAGGTCATTATTATTACACTTTGTTTGCAAAATATTTGGTATATTATCTTTGGATTCTAGAATTTGTACTTTGTCATTAAAGTTATGTTTCTTAATTTCTCCCACTAAAGCTTTATTGTCTATTCCAGGAATAGGATCTTCATTAGCATTATACACGTCTGCAATATAAACAATATCTGCATCTTGAAAAGATGCAGCAAATTCATTCATTAAGTTTTTTAGTCTAGTATATCTATGAGGCTGAAAAATTACTATAATTTTACCTTTGGTATTTCTTACTACCTGTCTTGCCGTTTCAAGAGTTGCCTTTATTTCCGTAGGGTGGTGTGCATAATCATCTATAATGCTCACACCATTGTATGTTCCAATTTTTGTAAATCTTCTTTTTACTCCTGAAAATTCAGAGAATCCATTTGAAATAACACGTTCTGAAAACCCAAGCTGTAATGCAATTGCGATTGCTGCAAGGCTGTTCTGTACATTATGAATACCTGGAACAGGAATAATAATATTTTTTATACTTTTTGAAGAAAATTTTATTTTATTTGATAGTTTAACATCAAATTTATTTCCATATTCCGTATGAACAATGTTATGTGCATATATGTCAGCATCTTCAGATTTAATGCTATATGTTATTATAGTCCTATCTTTATTCTCTTCATATAATTTTTTGGTTTCTGGGCAGTCTATGCATAAAACCCCAAAACCATAGAAAGGTAGATTGGATATAAATGTTTTAAATGCCTTTTTTAGGTTTTCATAAGAACCATAAAAATCTAGATGCTCAGGATCTATATTTGTTATAACAGCTATTTTAGATGGAATTTTTATGAATGTTGCATCTGACTCATCAGCTTCTGCAATTAGAAATTCTCCTTTTCCGACATATGCGTTTGTTCCTTTTGTATTAATAATTCCTCCGTTAATTACGGTAGGGCTTGCATTAGCTTGCTCAAATATTGATGCAATTAAGGAGGTGGTGGTAGTCTTACCATGCGTGCCTGAAACTGCTATAGATGTTTTTAAAGACATTAATTCGGCAAGCATTTCGGTTCTTGATATCACGGGTATATTATTTCTTTTGCAATATAAAACTTCAGGGTTATTATCTTTAATTGCTGAAGATTTAACTAACAAAGATATATCTTTTAAATTTTCTATATTATGTCCTTCATATATCTTGATTTTTAAAGATTTAAGTCGTTTTGTGTTTAAGTTGGAGGATAGGTCTGACCCTTGAATGGTATACCCCATGCTATGTAAAATTTCGCATATACCACTCATACCAATGCCACCTATGCCTGTGAAATGCACAAGATGTTCTTCAGGTAATGTTGATAAATATCTCATTAAGTAACTCTCTCTATTATAGCAATTGCATTTGCATATTCTCTGTCATCTGTAATAGATAAGTTTATTGAATATTTAGTGACGTTGAGGGTGTTTTGTATATATTGATCCAACTTTTTATTAATATCATAGTATGGCTTTCCTTTATCATCATTATCTATAGATATATCATTCATACTTACTTTGTCATTAAAGCCTGTTCCTAATGATTTAACAAATGCTTCTTTTGCGGCAAAACGTTTTGCGAGATATCTTATACCTTTTATATCATTCATTTCTCTAAATTTACTTTGCTCTATATTAGAAAGAATTCTTTCTAATAGTTTCACAGAGAATTTTTTATATAGATCTTCTATTCGAGAAATTTTTACTAAATCAGTGCCTATGCCGATAATCATTAATCTAGGAGCCTTATGAGTTATCTTAGAATTATATAGGAAGGTTCATTCTTATGCAAGGTGCAGAAAGAGAGGTTAAAGTATTTTATTGCTTATAAAATGGTAGATTTTATATTTTGATTTATATCTTCTATATTTAATGAAGTTAGAAGAGAGAATAATTCTTGTCTTGCTATAATATGAGACATGCTCATATTGACTGAAGTCTTGAGTGTTTTATTTTTTATATCTAGAAGAGTAAGGCCTTTAAGAAATAATTCTTTGAATATAACTCTTTCACCAAAGCCAGAAGCTAATCTACAACCTATACGTTTTGAAAGAGAAGAAATAACTTTTTCTATATTGCGTTTATTTCTTGTGTCTATATGGCTAACTCTGTTGCGCACTACAATCCAGTCTATAGATTTATTATTTTGCTTCGCTCTATTGATTTTCTCTTCCCAAACCATTTGGCTGTATATTCCTGGTTTTAATATCTTGAAATTCTCAGGATCTATATTCGCTAATAAATCTATATCAACAAAACTGTCATTAATAGGGGTTATTATAATATCTGCTTTAGAGTGAGAGTATCTAGATATTTCATTGCTTGTTCCAGGGGTGTCTATAATTATAAAATCAACATCAGAAGATTTGCTAATTATTTTATCTAATTGATTTTTTTCTTCTAGTTTGGTTTTTGTTTCAACAATCTTGTAGTGAGTGGGTAGGGGAATACCTGATTTTATCTTATCTATGGTATTCACTCTATTTTCTATATATCTTGTAAGAGATAATTGTCTAACATCTGTATCTATGCTCACAACTTTAAAATCTAAATATAACAATGATATAATAATATTCATTGCAGTAGTTGTTTTTCCAGCTCCACCTTTCTCATTACCAATCACAATTACTATAGGTGATTTATTCATGTTATTTTAATCCTAATAAGTTTTTGGTAAAATCTTCAGGTATAAATGAGTTGAGGTCATCAATAGATTCACCAACTCCAACTGCAAATATTGGTAAGCCAAATTTTTCAGATAACTCTACTAATATTCCTGCTTTAGCAGATCCATCTAGCTTAGTTATTATTAAACCTGTAAGGTCCACTGTTTCTTTAAAACTTTCAACTTGAGCTACTGCATTTTGACCTGTAGTAGCATCTAAAACTAAAATACATTCGTGTGGAGCTTCAGGGTCTATTTTTTTAATAACTTTTACTATTTTAGCCAATTCTTCCATTAGGTGGGATTTATTAGATAGTCTTCCTGCTGTATCTAAGAATAACACGTCGCTTTTACTTTCTTTGGCTGCTGTTAATGCTTTATAAGCAACACTGGCGGGGTCTGAATTTTCGGGTCCAGATATCAGGTCTGCTTTTGCGCGTTTAGCCCAAATTTCTAATTGTTCAAGGGCAGCTGCTCTAAAAGTATCACAAGATCCAATTGTTACAGATTTTCCAGATTTTTTATATTTATATGATAATTTTCCTATCGTAGTTGTCTTTCCATTGCCATTCACTCCACACGTTAATATCACGTGCGGTTTATTCTTAATTTTTAACTCTGCAGCAGATTTACTTATTCTTCTTGAGATGATTTTTTGTAGCTCTGATTTAACTTCCAAGCTATCTACTTCTTTATTAAACTTAGACTTTGATAGTTCTTGTATTATCTTTTGAGATGCTGTGGCGCCTAGGTCTGCAGATATTAGCAGTTCTTCTAGTTCATTTAGAGTTTCGGTATCTAGTTTTTTCTTGGTAACAATATTAGATATCCCTCCTGAGATCTTCTCAGAGGTTTTTTTTAACCCTTCTTTTAATCTGTTAAACCAGCTCATTTAACAATATTACCTATAAGTTTGTTTTCATTAAAATCAGAGATATATACATTTTTTATAGTATTCTGTGGCACATTTTCTGATATATGTATTTTTAGGAAATTTTCCATTACTCCAATATTATTTTTTTCTACAAGCACATTAACAGTTTGTCCAACAAATTCTTTGCTAAATTTGTTTAATTCTATTTTCCCTTGTCTTATTAATTCTTTAGTACGTTCTTTTCTTAGGTGTGGCTTAACTTGTGGCATTCTTGCTGCTGGTGTGCCATCTCGTTCAGAATATGGGAATGCATGTATATATTGTATGTTAGCTTCTTTTATTAAGTTTAGGCTGTTAGCAAACATTTCTTCTGTTTCTGTTGGGAATCCAGCTATTATATCTGCTCCGAAAGCAGCGTCTTTTCTGTATTTTCTAACGATATTGCAAAAATCAATTACTTGATCTCTGTTATGCCTACGTTTCATGCGTTTTAGGATCATATTATCTCCGGATTGAAGACTTATATGAAAATGGGGCATAAGTCGTTTTTCATGCAAAATCAGTTGTAGTAGGGTATTATCTACTTCTGCCACATCTATAGAAGAAAGTCTTAATCTAGGTAAATTAGGCACCAAAGATAAAAGTCTTTTAATCATTTCTCCAAGTGTTGGTTTGCCTGGTAGGTTTGATCCATAGTCTGTGATGTCTACACCAGTAAGTACTATTTCTTTATAACCTTGGTCTGCCAGCAAAGATACTTGATTTACTATATCTCCTATAGCAATACTTCTGTTATTTCCTCTGCCGAATGGAATGGTGCAGAAAGTGCATCTGTGGTTACACCCATTTTGTATTTCAATAAAAGCTCTAGTTTTACCACCAAATGATGTCACTAAATGGCTTGCGCTCTCTTTTATATCCATTATGTCGCTTACTAATATTTTTTCTTTTGTATCTTTGCTGTAATTTTCTGAGTTAAATTTTTCTGTATTTCCTAAAACGAGATCTACTTCTTCTAGTTCGGAGTACTTCTTTGGATTAACTTGTGCAGCACATCCTGTAACTATGATTCTTTTAGTAGGGTGGTTTCTATTAGCTTTTTTTATGGATTTTATAGCTTGTTTCTCTGCTTCCTGAGTAACAGAGCACGTATTAAAGACTATTACATCTCCACTATCTACTTTGTCTAAAGAAGTTTTTATAACTTCACTTTCAAATATATTTAATCTACACCCAAAGGTTATTACTTTTTCCATCGTGGAGTTTTTTTTAGTTGTTCTTTAAATAATATCTTGAAATATCTCCTTACAGAGTAATATACTGCAAGGCATTGAATTTCTTATCAAGTTTATAGCATAACTATCACATTTGTTAACAAATATATGGATTATTCATTAGAAGAAACAGTTCCAAAAGAAAGTAAAGCGCTTGAGAGAGTAGTGCCTTCTAATGTAATTGCTGAACAAATGTTGCTTGGTCATATACTAACTGATAATGAAAACCTGAATAAAGTGAACGATCTTCTCAGGGGTGAACATTTTTTTGACCCCCTGCATCAAAAGATATATGAGTCTATTATTACATTTAATGATAAGGGTATTATAGCAACCCCTGTAACTCTAAAAAATTACTTTGACAAAGATGAAGCTTTTAAATCAAAAGGGGGAGCACAGTATCTAGTAGAGCTAGCTAGTTTGTCTACAACAATCATTAACATACATGACCATGCCAAAGTGATATTTGATTTGGCCTTAAAAAGAGAATTAATCGGAATAGGAGAGGAAATAGTAAATAATGCTTTTGAAGCCAATATAGATACTTCTGGACAAGATCAAATAGAGATAGCTGAGCAAAAATTGTATAATGTTGCAAATACTTCTTCTGATAATTCTGGTGGCTTTGTAGCTATAAGAAACACATTAGTAGAAACAATTGCAAAAGCTGAGAGCGCTTTTAAGAACAAAAATAAAATATCTGGTATTTCTACAAATTTTATAGATTTAGATGAGCTATTAGGAGGGTTCCAAGATTCAGATTTAATTATTCTTGCTGGTCGTCCAGCTATGGGTAAAACAGCAATTACAACAAATCTTGCGCTTAATTGTTGTAAGACATTAGCAGAGAGATCTGCTAAAGATAATGTAGAACAAAAGAAATTCGCAGTAGGGCTTTTTTCTCTTGAAATGTCTGCTGACCAGTTAGCTAGTAGAATGATTTCTACAATATCAGGTGTGAGCACTACAAAGATTAGGACAGGCCATATAGATGAAGAAGAGTTCTTTTCAGTGCTTGATGCATCTAAGAAATTACAAGAGATGCCTTTATTTATAGATGATACTCCATCTTTATCTATATCTGCACTTCGTACAAGAGCAAGAAGGCTAAAAAGAAAATATAATTTAAGTTTACTATTTATTGACTACTTGCAGCTTATTAGGGCTAATATTAGTGGTTCTCGTGATTATAATAGAGTGCAAGAAATATCTGAAATCACACAAAGCTTAAAAGCGTTAGCAAAAGAGCTTAATATACCAGTTATTGCACTATCGCAATTATCACGTGCTGTGGAACAGAGAGAAGATAAGCGTCCTTTATTATCTGATCTTCGTGAATCTGGATCTATCGAACAAGATGCTGATATTGTTGCCTTTATTTATAGAGAAGAGTATTACTTAATGCGTAAAAAGCCAAAAGAGGGCACAGAAGCTTATTCTAAATGGCAGCAAGATATGAGTAATGTAAGCAATATTACAGAGCTGATTATTTCTAAGCATCGTAATGGCCCAGTAGGTGAAGTAAAGCTTTACTTCGAGCCTAGCTTAACAAAGTTTGTTAACTACACACAGAATCAATATCAGTAATGATTAGTAATTCTCTATCAGTTTTGCGTATTAGCCTTACAAATATCAAAAAAAACTATTTAAATTTGGTAAAAAAAGTAGGTAAGAGCGTTTCTGTGGTTCCTGTTTTAAAATCTAATGCATACGGAGTAGGGGTAGAAAGAGTAGCTATATCATTATATGAAGAAGGATGTAAAGAGTTCTATGTTGCAACTTTAGACGAAGGAATTGAGTTAAGAAAAATTTTAAAGAATGTTCGTATATATATTTTATTCGGTGTAAATAAAGGGCAAGAGTATTATCTCTTAAAGTATCACTTGACCCCAGTTTTAAATAACGAGTACCAAATAAACTTATGGCTTAAATGTGCAAAAGGAATTGAGGAGAAACTAGATGCTTGCTTAAATGTAGATATTGGTATGACAAGGTTAGGTATCGATATAGAGAGTTTTTCTAAGAACCTTAATAATATATCTGATAAGTTAGAGATTCATTATGTTTTAGGTCACCTTTCTGTAAGTGAGGATAAATCAAATGACTTTAATAAAAAGCAGCTAGAGGTATTTAATAAGCTTCGTAAGAAATTTCCTCAGTTTAAATATAGTTTATCTAATTCTGGTGGTATTTTTTTAGGAAAAGACTATCATTTTGATCAAGTGCGTCCAGGAATTGCTTTATATGGTACGGGTGCGAAAAATATTGAAGGAATGAATCCTGTTATCACATTAACGTCAGAAATTATTAATATTTTTAATAATAATAATGCCGTTTATGTAGGTTATGGTTGTACCTACGAAGCAAAAGTTGGTACAATTGTTGCAGCTGTGCCTTTTGGCTATGGAGACGGTTACCCTTTGGCTTTAAGTAACGTAGGATATTGCTTTATAAATAATAAGAAAGTACCAATTATTGGTAGAATCAGTATGGATTGTATGTCTATAAATATTTCTAATCTTGATAAGAAATGCCAAGAAATAGGGCAAAAAGTAGAAATTATAGGTAGTAACATGAGTGTTGCGGATCTAGCAAAGTTGGCAGGAACTATAGATTACAATGTTATGACATCATTAGGTCATCGTTATAAAAGAGAATATGTTTAGAGGAGCTCTATGGAATTTTTAGAGAAAATTGGTGAATACACAATAATGTGCTTTTCTAATATAGGAAAGGTAATAATATTTTGTTTTTCTGGTATACATTCTGCTTTTACTAGGCCATTTTATTTTCGTCAGTTTTTGGATAATTTAGTTAGAATAGGGTTTTATTCAATCCCTGTTGTGGGCATGACAGCTTTATTCACAGGTGCGGTATTAGTTTTGCAAACTTATACTGGTTTCTCAAGATTTTCAGGAGAGAGTACTATACCTACAGTAGTTGTTTTATCAATTACTAGAGAGCTTGGTCCTGTGTTGGCTGGGCTTATGGTTGCAGGTCGTGTTGGTTCCTCTATTGCAGCAGAGATAGCAACTATGAAAGTTAGTGAACAGATTGATGCGCTAAAAACGCTTTCAGTTAATCCAGTTAGATATCTTGTTGCGCCAAGAATATTAGCATGTACCTGTGTAATGCCTATTTTAGTTCTTATTGCTGATGTTATTGGAATATTAGGGGGGTATTTAGTTGCAACAGAGAAACTTGATTTTAACAAGGCTCTTTATTTGAGTAACACTGTCACTTATTTAGAAGCAGAAGATGTTATTTCAGGATTAATTAAAGCAGCGATATTTGGTTTTATTATAGCGGTTTCTGGATGCTATAGCGGTTGTAATGCCAATAAAGGGGCAGAGAGTGTTGGAACTGCAACGATTAATGCAGTTGTTATGTCTTCTGTTTTAATACTATTTTTTAACTATATAACAACACAAATATTTTTTACGACATGACAGTGAAAAAAAGAAGAATTAAACTAGAGACAGTAAATCTCAAAAAGTCTTTTGGCTCAAATGCTGTATTAGATGGGCTAAATTTAAAAATTAGAGAAAATGAGTCTTTAGTGATTTTAGGTGGATCTGGTAGCGGTAAATCTGTTTTAATTAAAAGCATTGTAGGTCTTATTGCACCTGACTCTGGTAAGGTGTTACTTGATGGAGATGACATAACTAATTTATCTTACAAAGCAAGATCAAATTTAATGAGTAGGTTTGGGTTTTTATTTCAAGGAGGCGCCTTGTTTGATAGTTTGCCTGTGTGGCATAATATAGCATTCTATCTAATACATAATAAATATATCTCAGATACTGAAGCAAAAAAAATTGCAGAAGAGAAATTGGCTATAGTTGGATTAGGAAAGGAAGTTTTAAATCTATTCCCATCAGAACTTTCGGGAGGAATGCAGAAAAGAGTGGCTCTTGCAAGAGCCATAGCAAATGATCCTGAAGTAATATTCTTTGATGAGCCAACAACAGGTTTAGACCCAATTATGAAGCATGTGATTGCGGATTTAATATGTAAATTTAGGAAAGAATTTGGTGCAACTACAATTACTATTACGCATGATATAGACACAGTAGATAAAATGGCATCAAGGGTTGCAATGCTTTATAAAGGTAAAATAGTCTGGAGCGGTGGAACAAAAGAAATGAACAAATCAAATAATAAAATATTTAGTCAATTCATTACTGGTAAGATAGAAGGGCCAATAAAGATTGAAGGGGTATCTTCAAAGTAACTTCTTTTTTCTAACGAATTGTTTGTTTTTTTGATTTTGTATCGTACTTCTGGTTTTGCTTTTTGGAGTTGTGCTTGGCCCAGTATTACTATTTGTGTTATATCTTTTACTTTTGTTTATATTGCTCAAAAGTGTTTTTGCCACTTTAATTGGAAGGGGTTTTTGAGAGAGTTTTTTGCTACTTGAAATATCTCTTTTTTCTATTTTATCTTTATTTGGATTATCATTAGATTTATTTTTTATTTCTTTTTTATTTGATCCTAATGAATTTGTATGTTTTTTTGCAATTGTTTTCAGTGGTTTAGGAGGGGGGGATGTTCCTTTTTTTAGAGCATCAATGTCTTTAGATGTTTTCTCTAGTGCTTTACTTTGCTGTTTAATCTGGATATCTATAGAGTCCTTATAGCTTTTTAGCCATTTCCCTGGTAAAAGAAATTTTGATAGAGCTGTTACTTCTCTGTCATCAATACTTTCTTTTATTAACTTTTCTTGACGTGATTTTAATTTTTTAAGAGTTTTTATTTTATCATGTTGATTGATTATTCTAGATAATTTTTTTTGTATTAATTTTAACTTTTTTTGTTCTTTTTCTAAGTTGCTGCGTAGCTTTGACAGAGATTTACTTAGATGTTTGATAATTGCTTTATCTTTGATATTTGCTGCTTGTTTCTCTATTTGTTCAATTTCTATTCCTATTTGCTCTATAACGGTTTTATATAAATTAATTTCGGTGTGTAATAATTCTTCAGTTTTAGATTCTTCTTTCCCTTTTTCTCTACTGTTAATAGTATTGCTGTGCTTAGATTTTTTTAGCCCAATGATATTATGCATGTAATATTTATAGTCTTTGCTAAGAGTTTCTTGAAGTTGCATTTCATTTTTATAGTCTATACCTAATGCTTGAAGTAGTGATTTAACTTTCTTTAGAAAGACGCTGCTATCATCTTGATTTTCCATAACAAGAGCTTATTAGTTTATGAAATTGTATCAATAATGTGTTGATAAATTATTAATAGTAAAAAACTATTTACAAATGCGTTCTATATGTCTATATCTGTCACTTCAACTAAGTATATGGTACGTGTGAAGAACACTATTAGAGTATTTTCTGAAAAATCTTCAATAAAAGAAGATGTTATAGTAGATGAGGAAGGTAAGCATTTCATTTGTATGGAAGTAGGGAAGATGAAGTATTGTACTACCTTAGATAAACCTGATGTTTCTAAATCTTCTAAGTCAAATTTTAATAAATAATAAGTAAAGTTATACAAAATAGTTAAAGCTACTTGACTATTGTTAACTATTAAGTTATAAGAGTTGTTGCATATAAATGCAACATAACCCTCTCCGATGCGTCTTATACGTTGGCCCCCCAATGTGTAGGACGCATTTTTTTTATTTCTGAATTAATAATCCAAACGTAACTTTAGGATTTAGTGTTTGAGTAGATTTGATATTTAGTTTCTTCATTATAGCATAAGCTAGTATTGTGTTTGAGACTTCTTTATCTACATTATAGTAGCTTCTCTTATTGTACATTAACTCAGCAAGCTCTTTATTTGTTTTATTTGATAAAAAATCCATCGCTCCTTCTAAGTCACTTTGGCTATACTCCCATAAATCTAAATTAGAATTTATATCTATTAGTTTGCTTATATTGTGAAAATTAACATAATGTTGCAAAACATAATTATGTATAGGGCCTATAGCTGCGAGTAAATTAGATTCTTCTACTAATTTTTTAACTCTATTTGGTATTTTTATTAGAGTTTCGGCTAATTCAATAGATTTTTTGATCTCATCTTTGCTCATTGGGTTTAAGATGATTTCTCTTTTTAAATGTTTCTTTAGTTTTTCATTGAAGGTTTCATACGAAGGCTGTACTAGCTCTGTTTTAAATTTATCATTTTCTTTGTTAATAAAATACATCTCTTCTTTGCCACTTTCCCAAACCAGCAATTTTCTCTTTTTATCAATCCCTAGAGCTGCTATTACCGAGTCGTATCTAATTTTTAATTCTTCTTGCTTATTAATGATCTTTATTTCTATTCCAGTTACATCGCGTATATGTTTTAAGAATTCTAATCCATTTTCTGCTTTAGCGAATATCTCATTAGCCACTCCATAATAATATGTTTTCTGCTGTGTAAAAAAGTTTAGCTCTGTATTCTTTTTATGAGCTATAATAGACTCTAAGCCTTGTTTTATAATGGCATTAGTGAATCTATTATTGTTGGAGTATATAATACTGTTTTTGTAAGGAATATTTGATTTTGAGTAATAATGAAGATCTTCTATCACTCCTAAAGAGGTATTGACATCTGCTAGTGCAAATTTTACCCCATAAGTACCTAAGTAAAATACTGCTCTCCTTGAAGTGGATTCAATTTTACTTGTAAAATTATT
Organism: Alphaproteobacteria bacterium; assembly: GCA_022600235.1. GTDB lineage: Bacteria > Pseudomonadota > Alphaproteobacteria > Rickettsiales > JABSSG01 > JAHZKS01. The sequence continues at coordinate 16,130 of JAHZKS010000058.1, forward strand.
AATGTTATTACCTGATTTTTATTGAATTCATTATTCATAATAATCACCTCAAATTACTAACAAATTATTAACATTGCCACTAATTATTGTTTATATAGGGATTGAATGCTAAATCTTGCGGCATATCTCCAACTAACATGGGATTTGGGCAGGTATCTGATGTTAGGCTGAATGGATCATGAATCTGATGTGAATCTAAAAGAAATTCATCTTGAAATTTGCATTCAGCTTCCCAGATTTTATATTGCTCTTGGTATTCATTTTCTGAGTCTTTCATTCCATAATATGTAAAAAATAATACTGTGGGAAGGAGTGTGTTTTTTGCTACATCTAAAGCATGTTTTAAATTTTGTTTTGATGAATCTAACGATAAGAAAGTATATGTATTGCCAGCAATAGGAATAGCAAGCAGTTCTGGTCCATAATGAATTAAAGAGCCCCAAAAAGGGCCAAAATGTTTTTCTAATGATAAATAATCCATGAAGAAACCTACGGCATGAATAGTCATTATAGGAGTTGATAGGGTCGTGGGGGCTGCAATGTTTTTTGCAATACTAAACCCCCTAACAACATTAATATTTGTAGATAAAGAGTATATGCTGGAAGTAAAGCTTGTCTCTGTAGAGTCTGCCGGTGTGTTTGCGCAATCTTTATCTAAGAATGTAGTTTTTGCATGGAAAGATCCAGAAATATAAGCAAACTCAACTATTTTTACTATGGTGCGGAACATTACAAATACGTTGCTCATGCTCCAAAATATTGGTGGTGTGCTTCTTGCCACTAGTATTACCTTATTTTATATTAAAAATGTTGTTCGGTTGGGTCTATATCTATTGAAGTATTCTGTATTTTATATTTACTCATTAATGACTTTAATTCTGCATAAAGATTTTTGACCACATCTTTTTTAAGGTTGCGCTGTTTCTCTAGGTTTAAATCATCTATTTTTATTTCAGGAGCTATGCTTATTATAGACTTCATTTCTGATATATTTGGTCTAGAGAACATCACCAAATCACATCCAGAATTAAAAGCTTGTTTTGCATTATATTCTGGAGTTCCTTTTAATGCCTTCATCGTGATACAATCTGTTACTATTATTCCTTTGAAGCCAATCTTTTCTCTTACCAAATCTATTACCTTCTTTGAATGAGTGGCTGGATGTGATGGGTCTATATTTTTATATACTATATGCGCTGTCATAGCCCATCTTGATTTATTTAGAGCTATAAAAGGTAGGAAATCAGTTTGTTCTAGCGTTTTTATATCTGTGCCAATATGGGGCAGTTCAAAATGACTATCTAGCATAGATCTACCGTGCCCTGGAATATGCTTTACTATATGCGTTATTCCACTTTTTGATAAACCTTCAATCATAGATTTTGCGAGCTCTATTGTAATAGTAATATCATTACTGAATGCACGGTCACCTATGACATTATTTGATCCTTTTATAGGTATATCTACAAGGGGAGCGCAGTCCACATTGATACCCATCTCGCTTAAGTCATATCCTAATATTTGAGCATTGATCCTACATGCTTCTTTAGCATCTCTTAAGTTTTTTCTAGCTATTCCTCCAAATACAGCAGCAGCAGGGGGGTGATACCAATTCGGTTCTTTTAGTCTTGCAACTCTGCCTCCTTCTTGATCAATTAATATAGGGGCATTTATATTGTCTATAGTCTCTTTTAAACTATAAACAAGCTCTTTTAATTGCTTTTTATCTTTGATATTTCTAGAAAATAGTATAAAACCCGCTGGTTTTTCTTTTTTAAAAAAAGACTCTTCTTCTGCAGTTAGTTTATGCCCATTAACTCCAAAAATAACAGCCTTATACATAGTCTAGGTCTTTTATTTGTTTTTAAGACTATTGTATGCTGCTTTAACTGTATTTTTCAATAGATAAGATATTGTCATAGGGCCAACTCCTCCTGGAACTGGTGTTATCGCTTTTGTAATTTTTTGTACTTTTTGGAAGTTTACATCTCCTAAAAGAGTTGTTTTACCATTTTTTGTGGCTCTTGAGATTCCAACATCTATTACAATTGCTCCTTCTTTAACCCAGTGTTCATCTACTAATTCAGGAGATCCAGCTGCAGCTATTATTATGTCTGCTGTTTTTGCTATTTTTTCTGGGTGTTTTGTTTTTGAATGAATAGTAGTAACTGTACAATTTTCATGTAGTAACATATCTGCAACTGGTTTACCTACAATATTAGACCTTCCAATTACTACAGCGTGCAATCCTTTTAAATTTGGTTCTATAGTTTTGATTAGATGTAAGCATCCCTGAGGGGTACAAGGCTTTAGTCCTTTTTGTCTTGTTACGAGTTTGCCTACATTTTCTAAGGTAAATCCATCTACGTCTTTCTTTGGATCAATTGAATCTATGATTGAGGCAGTATCAATGTGTTTTGGTAGAGGTAGTTGTACCAAAATTCCATGTATAGATGAATCTTCATTTAAAGCTTTAATTTTATCTATAATTTCCTTTGTATCAGTTTGAGTTGGCATTTCTAATGCAAATGATTTCATACCAAGTTTGAGAGCCATTTCTCTTTTTCTAGCTACATATATTTTGCTTCCAGGGTCATTTCCAACGATAATAACGGCAAGTCCTGGAGTGATTCCTTTTGATTTTAAAGATTTTATATCTAGTATTGCTTCATCTATAATAGATTTGGCTATTTCTTTGCCATCAATAATATTAGACTGTTTCATCCGCCTTCACCCCTTTTGTTGTGGAATATTCAAAATGCAGTGGCGTATCTGGGTAAACGAGTGAATATATCGAATGAGAGGCAAGTGCTGCTTCAGAAAACCCTGTGAGTATAAGTTTGAGCTTTCCTGGGTAAGTTGCAACATCTCCAATTGCGTATATTCTATCCACACTTGTTTCCATTGAATTACTTGCAACTGATATGTGTTTTTTTTCTATACTTAGTTTCCATTCTAATATAGGTCCTAAATCCATCGATAATCCAAAGAATGGTAGCAATACATCGCATTTTATATTTTTTCTATTACCTTCAAAATCTACAACATCGACAGTATCAAGTATTCCATTTTGGCCATGTAATCTTTCCAATTGATATGGTGTGGCAATAGTAATCTTTCCTTCGTCAGCTAGTTGCTGAAGTTTGCTTGCGCTTTCTGGTGCGCATCTAAATTTTGGTCTTCTATGAACTACAGTTACAGATTTTGCATTTTCTGATAAGGCTATAGCCCAATCTACCGCTGAATCTCCTCCTCCTGCGATAATTATATCTTTTTCGTCTAATTTTGACTTATCTCTAATGCTGTATATTATAGATTTTTCTTCAAATGATTCTATGTTCTCTAGTGGAGGGCGGTTAGGTCCAAAAGCTCCGCATCCAGCTGCAATTATTATTGATTTTGTATTTATTTTAGTATTTTTTGAAGTCACAATATCAAATGTTTTGTCTTCATTCTTTTTAACGCTAATAACTTGCTGTCCAAGGTGATAAGTTGGATCGAATGGTTTTATTTGCGCTTCTAGTTTGTCTATTAACTCTTGAGCAGAGATAGAAGGATGTGCAGGTATGTCGTATATTGGTTTTTCAGGGTATAAAGCTGAACATTGTCCTCCAATAAAATCGAGTGTGTCTACAATATGACATTTCATCTTCAGCATCCCTAGCTCAAAGACTGAGAATAATCCAACAGGACCTGCTCCAATTACTACTACATCTGTTGTATATAACACAAAATAACACCTATTAAAGATCGTGTATTAAAGCATTATTAAGTAAAAAAGTCAATGAAACAAAGAGTTTTATTAAAAATCTGTCTTTTTAGTATTACATCAAATATATGTTTTTTTTACTTTATAGTTGATACAATTTTAAAGTATTATATTCTCAAACTTTCGCAACTTAGTGTTGATTTGCAGTATGTTTGGTAGAGTATTTCTAATATTTGTTATTTTCTGTGTTTTATATAGAGTTGTTTCTGCGACTCCTGGAGGTTATGGTATTGATGAAGATGATAATGATG
>JAHZKS010000059.1 GCA_022600235.1 Alphaproteobacteria bacterium
AGTTTAAAAAAGTATTAAACCTATTAAAAAAACATTCCATATCTCATATATCTTTTATAGGAAGCATAAAGCGCCCTTCTCTATCATCTGTAAAACTAGATTCTGAATCCGCCTTATTCCTAACAAAATACAGTCTGAAAAAGTTTACAGGAGGAGACAACAACTTACTTAGCAGCATCTTAAGCTTCTTTGAAAATAAAGGATTTAATATTATAAAACCAGAGGGTTTATCTCCAGAATTAGTAACACCCAAAGGTGTTTTAGGAAAAGTCAAACCTTCAAAAATAGATAAATCAGATATAGATATAGGGTTAAACGCACTCCAAACATTAGGAAAGCTAGATATAGGTCAATCTATTATTGTAGAGAACAGCTATGTTCTTGGTGTAGAAGCAGCTGAAGGAACTAGCAAGCTTATCAAAAGATGTAAGGATTTAAAAAGAGAGAAAAAAAATCTTGGGGTATTAGTAAAACTCAAGAAGTGCAAACAAGATTCTAGGATAGACTTACCTTCGATAGGAGTTGATACAATAAAAGATGTAAAAAAAGCTGGGTTAAACGGCATCGCGATAGGTAGCAATAACAGTTTCATTATTGACATAAAAAACGTTATTAAAGAAGCTGATAAAAATAATATATTTCTAATAGGAATCTAATGAAGAAACACACAGTAAAGTTTATAAGCGAATTTCTTCCTATAATATTATTTTTTATATCCTACAAATTTTATGGAATAATAACTGCGACAGCCACAATAATTGCTGCCTCAGTATTTGGATTACTTATTACCTATATTTTTCATAAAAGAATACCTTCTGCACAACTATTTACAGTTTTAATCATAGTAATATTTGGTGGGATTACAGTTTTCAGCAAAGACCCAACTTTTATTAAAATAAAACCTACTATACTAAACTTATGTTTTGCAGGAGGGTTGTTATTTGGTTTAATAAATAAAAAACTATATATCAAATCACTTCTGGGCGATAAAATAAATATTGCAGATCAACATTGGAAGACTTTATCCAAAAGATTTATATTTCTTTTTGCTTTTATTGCTATATTGAATGAACTTGTTTGGAGAAATTTTTCAGAAGAAACATGGATATACTTCAAAACATTTGGGATACTACCAGTTCTAATATTATTCATAATTCTTCAGGTACCTTTTATAATGAAGAATCAATCTTAAGCTGCGCTCTCTTCAATATTTAAACTCGACAACACTATCTTTAGAGATTTTACAAAATCCTCTATCATTTCATCTGTATGACAAGGTGTTGGAGTAATTCTAAGACGCTCAGTGCCTTTAGGAACAGTAGGATAATTAATATGTTGTAAATAAATACCAAACTCATTTAGTAGCATCTTACATGCTCTTTCTGCTTTTACTGGATCATTTATTAACACAGGTATTATATGAGTGTCATTTTCTAAAATATTTATCTTATTCTGTCTAAGCAAATTTTTAGTATATTGCACCTGCTTATGATGCATTACTCTTTCCTCGTTGCTAAACTTTAGATGATTAACACTTGCGAGAGCTGCTGCAGCTACTGATGGCGGTAATGACGTTGTAAAAATAAACCCTGGTGCATAGCTCCTTATTGCATCTATGATACTACTATTAGAAGCAATATAACCACCAATTACACCATACGACTTAGCAAAGGTTCCCTGTATAATATCAATTTCATCAGACAGTCCAAGTTCACTTGCCATACCAGAACCACTTTTCCCATATAATCCAACTGTGTGAACTTCATCTACATATGTCATTGCGTTATATTTTTTTGCTAACTTAACTATATCTTTCATTGGAGATCTAATACCATCCATAGAATATGCAGATTCAAATACAATAATTTTTGGTTTAGATACTGGAATACTTGAAAGTAATAGTTCTAAATGTTCTACATCGTTATGCTTAAAAATAAATTTTTCTGCCCTACTATTTCTTATTCCTTCTATTATTGAAGCATGGTTACTTTCATCTGATAAGAAAACACATCCAGGAAGAATCTTCGCTAAAGTTGCTAAGGTTGTAGAGTTTGCAACATAGCCAGATGTAAATACTAGTGCTGCATCTTTAGAATGCAAACTTGCTGCTTCTTTTTCAAGCTCTACAACAAATCTATTATTACCTCCTATATTTCTTGTCCCCCCAGAACCACATCCATATTCTTTAGTTATGTTCACCATTGCATCAACAACTCTTGGATGCCTAGACATACCTAAGTAATCATTAATACACCACATTGTGATATCTTTATTAAGGCTATTATCTCTTGCGATAGGTATTCTTGAGGCATATCTAGTAATATCAACAAAACTCCTGTACCTACTTTCATTCTTTACGTCTTGAACAGCTTTCGCAAAAGACTCTTGATAATCCATGGTCATTTATAATTAATATCTTACTGTCGTGTTTGAGTTATATACTAAGTGATGTATTATAAAAAGTAAATTTGTAAATATTATAATAGCAATGAGTTGGTGTAAAAGAGCCAAATTAAATGGAACTTGATATATTAAAGTTAATATCCCTAACACTATCTGGGCAAACGTAAGCACACATAACATTCTTACAGATACTTTAATGATCTTTTTTGTTTTAACTGAAATTTCAAAATGGATTAATAAAAAAATACAAAACCCTAGAAATATAACCCCAATTATGCGATGAAAAAATTGGATATTTGTTGGGTTACTCAATACTGCATCAATATTTGTAGAAATATTAAAATCATTAGGAATAAAAGACCCTCCCATCAAAGGGAAGGTGTTATAAATCAATCCTGCATTTAATCCAGCCACCATGGCTCCTAGTGTAATTTGTAAAACACACAGAATTGCTGTTACAGCCACAACCATAGTTGCATTACAATAATGATATTTTTTAACTCTAGATCTATAAAAAATCATTGCGTTCCATATAATCAATCCATATATAAAAACTGCAACTAACATATGCAACGTAAGCCGGTAATGACTAACATCTGGGTCAAATTTCAAACCACTTCTAACCATGTACCAGCCTATAAACCCTTGAATTCCACCTAAACAAAATATAAAAAGCAAAGTAAATATTTCACCTTTTTTGAGCCATTTCTGATACAAGAAAAAAATGAAAGGAAGAAAAAAAACTATACCAGTGATGCGTCCTAACAACCTGTGTAGATACTCAGTCCAGTAAATTTTTTTAAACTGAGATATCGTGATATCAAAGTTCTTTTCTTTAAACTCAGGAAATTGAGAATATAGATTGAATTCTTCAGACCACTCTTTTTCATTAGCAGGAGGGAAAATTCCAGTTAATGGCTTCCATTCTACTATAGACAATCCTGCCTCACTAAGCCTTGTATAGCCTCCTAGCATAATCATAGACATCACCATAAAAGAACATAATAAAAGCCAAATAGATATTGTTTTTCTTTGATCCATTTCTATAATTATCTTTTTATAAATTTATTATTTACTCTTGTTACAAGATACTAAATTATACCTTATACTCAAAGAAATAAAATTTTGTATTATTAAATAAATGTCAGCAATAGAAAGAAAAGGATTAATGCTAATCATTTCATCTCCTTCAGGAGCTGGTAAAACAACCCTTGCCAATGCACTACTAAATTCTGATAAAAACATTCAACTTTCTATCTCTGTTACAACAAGACCAAAAAGAAAAAATGAGATACATGGCAAACACTACTACTTTGTAACACAAAAAGAATACGATGAGATGTTAAGAAATGATATGCTCATGGAGCATGCAGAAGTCTTTGGATATCATTACGGAACACCTAAAAAACAGACAGAAACACTTCTTGAAAAAGGCATAGACATTATATATGACATAGACTGGCAAGGAGCATTGCAGCTTATGGAACGCAACAAAAATGATATTGCTAGCATATTTATTATGCCTCCATCTATGGAAGTTCTGGGAAAAAGATTAAAGCAAAGAGATTCTGACTCTAGTGATTCAATACAGAAACGTCTTTCAGCAGCAAAGAACGAAATTTCAAAAAGTCATTATTACGATTATATTTTAGTGAATGATAACGTAGAAGAAACACTAAAGAAAATTCAATCTTGTCTTGAAGCAGAACGAAACAAACAAAGCAGGCTCATTCTCTCTAATTTTCTATCTACATTCAAGTAACTATCCCCAATAATCTGCTACCCAAGGAGTCTTACGCACAAACTTTCTAATAGTGCCAGGCCACTTGCCTGCTATCGCATCCGAAGGTTTTGGGTTTCCATGGAATACAACAATTTTAGTTCCTTCTGGTATAGATGGAGTAACAAATAAATTTTTTAAACCACCAGGAAGACAATGAATTTTAAAGCTCTTACACCATTTCTCAGGCCAAAATTTCACATTACCTATACGCTTTGACAAGTAAATCTGTTCATTATCATATTTCTTCAAAATCTCATCCATATTCTCAAGAAACTCATTTAGAACAAACTCATATTTACCAAACTCAAATGCATAAACAGATGAATTCCCAATTCCTCTGCCCTTTTGTGTCCAGTTTTCTATGATACAAAAATCATCTGAATACTCAAAGAAACAATCAATATTGTCAACTATCACAATATCTAAATCTAAAAATAATGTTTTACCTTTTATATCTCCAAGTTCTTTAGAAAACATGAGAAGCTTTCTCCATGGTGAAACATCATTTCTACTAGGAACATTAATAGATGGTATAGGACATATTTTAACCTCTTTCCTAATACCTTCTGTAGAGTCTGTAATACATATAAAGTTATGAGGAATAGTAAGATTTCTCTGAACCATAGAATATAATTTATTCACATATTCAGGCCCATATTTCTCCCCCCATTTCATGCATATTACATTAACTTTCATACCGAACTCCTTATATTATTATCTTCTCTACTTGAAACATTGCAATCTAGATTCTTATACATTATATTATACCTAGTATCAACCAAAGAGAAAAAGAGGTTAACGATGATAAATTTTTCAAAATCTCATGCAGCTAATAGTAAAGCTACGACTTATGATGTCGGGTTGCGTGAATATATGATAAGAGTTTTTAATTACATGTGCTTGGCACTATGTATAACTGGAGTCACATCTTTTGCAACAATCTCTACAAGCATTATTACACTATTCTATAGTCAAAGCGGTAATGGAGTTGGATTATCAGGACTTGGTTGGCTATTCACACTAGCACCTTTATTCTTTGTGATGTTTTTCTCTTCAAAAATGCAATCTGTATCTACAGATAAAGCACGACTAATGCTTTGGGTTTTCTCAGGATTAATGGGATTATCTTTAGCTCCTATATTTCTACTTTACACAGGAGCAAGTATAGCAAGAATCTTCTTTATAACAGCGTCAGTATTTGCATCAATGAGTATTTATGGATATACAACAAAGAGAGACTTAACTAAATTTGGATCTTTCTTAATGATGGGTTTAATAGGAATCATTATAGCATCTCTAGTAAATATATTCATGCAAAGTCCTGCTATATACTTTGTAACTTCAGCGATTGGAGTGTTAATATTTACTGGTTTAACCGCTTATGATGTACAAAGAATAGTACACACATATAAAATACTTCCTGCTGGAAGAGCAAGAGATAATGCTGCTGTAGTTGGGGCGCTATCTTTATACTTAG